>NZ_JBYTAH010000049.1:0-59695 GCF_058787975.1 Cupriavidus sp. FW305-26 | reverse complement strand
ATGGCTTCCGTGATGACCACTACTTCTTCTTGAAGATCCGGGCGGCCTTCCCCGGAAATCGGTGAAGAACCATTTTTTTGCTACCGGCGTGCGCTCGCGCTCAGTCCTTCAGGAACATCTCCTGCAGGTCGTTGAGGAAGCGCCGGCCCAGCTCGGTGGCGCGGATGGTGGTCAGGTCCGCTTCCAGCAGCCCCTTCTTTTCCGCCTCGGCCAGCTGCTTGCTGATGGTATGCAGCGGCAGCCCGGTGTAGTCGTGGAAGCTCGATGCCGGCACGCCGTCGGTCAGGCGCAGCGCGTTGAGCATGAACTCGAACGGCAGCTCGTCGGCGCCGACATCGCGCGCTTCCTGCACGGCATTGCCGGCCAGCGCCCGCTCCATGTAGGTGGCCGGATGCTTGTGCCGCATCTGGCGCAGTATCCGATGCGGGAACGACAGCTTGCCGTGCGCGCCGGCGCCGATGCCGAGGTAGTCGCCGAAGCGCCAGTAGTTCAGGTTGTGGCGCGCCTCGCGATGCGGCTTTGCGTACGCAGAGGTTTCGTAGTGCCGGTAGCCGGCCTGAGCGGTGCGCGCTTCGATCCAGTCCTGCATCTCGTACGCGCTGTCGTCGTCCGGCAGCGCCGGCGGGAATTTGGCGAAGAGGGTGTTGGGCTCCAGCGTCAGGTGGTACAGCGACAGGTGCGTGGTGCCGTACGACAGCGCGGCTTCCACATCCTGCCGGCATTCATCCAGCGTCTGGCCGGGCAGGGCGTACATCAGGTCCAGGTTGATGTTGTCGAAGCTGGCCTGGGCGATGTCGATCGCCTTGCGCGCTTCGGCACCGCCGTGGATGCGCCCGAGCGCCTGGAGGTGCCGGTCGTTGAAGCTCTGGATGCCGATCGACAGCCGGTTGATGCCGCTGGCGCGGTAGCTGGCGAACTTGTCGGCCTCGAAGGTGCCGGGGTTGGCCTCCATCGTGATCTCGGCGTCGGCATCCAGCGGCAGCAGCGCGCGGATATCCGACAGCAGCCGGTCCATGCCTGCCGCCGACAGCAGGCTGGGCGTGCCGCCGCCGATAAAGACCGTATGCACCGGCCGGCCCCACACCAGCGGCAGCGACTGCTCCAGGTCCGCGCGCAGCGCGTCCAGGTAGATGTCTTCCGGGATCTCGTGGTTGTCGGCGCCGGGTGCGGCGTGCGAGTTGAAATCGCAATACGGGCACTTGCGCACGCACCACGGGATATGCACGTACAGCGACAGCGGCGGCGAGCCGGGCAGGCTGATCTGCCCGGGCTTGAGCCAGAGCTGCTTGCTGTCCACGGGCACGGACGCGGAGACCGGTACGATCGGGATCATCGGGATCATCGGGTGGCGCTTTGCGCGGCATCGGCCTGCAGCCGTGCCACCAGCGCGCGCAGCGCCTGGGCCCGGTGGCTGACCGTGTTCTTCTCTTCGGGCGATAGCTCGGCGGCGGTCTTGCCCAGGTGCGGCAGCAGGAAGTGCGGGTCGTAGCCAAAGCCGCCCGCGCCGCGCGGCGCGTCGACGACCTCGCCGTGCCAGAGGCCTTCGGCAATGATCGGGCAGGGGTCTTCGGCATGGCGCACGAACACCAGCACGCAGTAGTAGTGCGCGTGGCGGTTCAGCTTGCCGGCCAGTTGCGAGACCAGGTGCGCATTGTTGGCGGCATCCGACCTGGCCTGCCCGGCCATCTGCGCATAGCGCGCGGAATAGACGCCGGGCGCGCCGTCCAGCGCCTGCACGCAGATGCCGGAATCGTCGGCCAGCGCGGGCAGCCCGGCCAGCCGGCTGGCATGGCGGGCCTTGGCCAGCGCGTTCTCGACGAAGGTGGCAAAGGGCTCTTCGGCCTCGGGAATGCCCAGTTCGCCCTGGGGCACCACGTCAAAGCCGAGCGGGGCCAGCAGCGCGCCGAATTCGCGCAGCTTGCCGGCGTTGTTGGAAGCCAGTACCAGGCGTTGCATCGCGGGTCCCGCTGCTCAGGCCAGGCCGAGCGCTTCGCGCTGGTGCTGCACCAGGCGGGCGATGCCGGCTTCGGCCAGGCGCGTCATGGCGTCCAGGTCGGCGCGGCTGAACGGTGCGCCTTCGGCGGTGCCCTGCACCTCGACAAAGCCGCCGCTTCCGGTCATGACCACGTTCATGTCGGTGTCGCAGCTGCTGTCCTCGGCGTAGTCCAGGTCCAGCACCGGCACGCCGTCGACCATGCCGACCGAGACCGCGGCAACATGGTCGCGGATCGGGCTGGCCGCGATCAGGCCGTCGCGCAGCATGGTCGAAACCGCGTCATGGGCGGCGACAAAGGCGCCCGTAATGGCCGCGGTGCGGGTGCCGCCGTCGGCCTGCAGCACGTCGCAGTCCAGGTGGACGGTGTATTCGCCCAGCACCGCCAGGTCGAACACCGAGCGCATGGCGCGGCCGATCAGGCGCTGGATTTCCTGGGTGCGGCCGGTCTGCTTGCCGCGCGCGGCCTCGCGGTCAGAGCGGGTATGCGTGGCGCGCGGCAGCATGCCGTATTCGGCCGTGACCCAGCCTTCGCCGCTGCCCTTCTTGTGCGGCGGCACCTTGGCCAGCACGCTGGCGGTGCAAAGCACCTTGGTGTCGCCAAAGGCACACAGGACAGAGCCTTCGGCGTGCCGGGTGTAGTGGCGGGTAAGGCTGATGGAACGCAGCGCATCGGCTGCGCGGCCGCTGGGTCGCATGGGATGGTTTGTCCGAATCGGGGAGAGACCGCGATTCTAACGCCGCCAGCCCTTGAGCGCCGCATCGCACGCGGGGAGGGCATTACCGCATCAGGTTGCTGGTCTTGTCGATGGCGGCGCGGATCTCTGCGATCGAGCGCTCGATCTCCTCTTCGGACAGCAGGTCGCTGTCAGTGCCGGTGCGCTCCAGGATCGAGGTGGTGAAGGCGTTCAGCGGCAGGGTGTCGGTCATGACCGAATCCTGCCCCGCCGCATTGCTGTCCAGTTCCCACATCATGGCGATGCCGGTGGTGTTGTCGGCACCTTCGCCGGCGTTCTGCAGCGCCTGCTCGATCAGCGCCGGCACCGCCTGCACCACCGACAGGCGCGACAGCTTGTCCACCAGCGCGGGCTCTTCGAGCGCGCCCCACAGGCCGTCGGAGCAGAGCAGGGCCACGTCGCCCGGCTCCAGCCGCACCGGGCCGCCCAGGTCGATCAGCGGCAGGTTGGGCGAGCCCAGGCAGTTGTAGAGCTTGTTGCGCTCCGGGTGGTTGGCCACATGCATCGGCAGCACGCGTTCCTGCTGCAGCAGGTTCTCGATCTTGGAGTGGTCGCGCGTGCGCGTCAGCAGCCGGCCCTTGCGCAGCAGGTAATAGCGCGAGTCGCCGGCATGGGCCCAGTAGATCTGGCCCTGCTGCACCAGGCAGCAGACCACCGTGGTCCGCGGCACGTCCGCCATCTGGTTGGCCTCGGCATAGCGGTGGATCTCGCGGTGGGCCAGCATGATGGTGTCCTGCAGGAACTCGGCCGGGTTGCGCACCGTGGGCCGCGCCTGCACCTGGAACTGGCGCGCCAGCGTCTGCAGCGCCTGCTGCGCGGCGACCTCGCCGTGCGCATGGCCGCCCAGGCCGTCGGCCAGCACCATCAGCAGCGCGTCGCGCGTGAAGCAATAGCCCATGCGGTCCTGGTTGACGCGGCGGCCGCCTTTCCTGCTTTCCTGGTAGACAGAGAATCGCATGTTGGCTTTCAGGGAATTCAGTGGACTGGCCGCAAGTGGGGCGCCAGATTTGTGATTCAGTCGACGCTCGCGCCGGGGACGGGTTCGTCACGCCGGCGCAGCAGGGTCAGGAAGCGCGATGTCGCCGCGGGCCGCTCCGCCGGCGCCAGGGCCGGGGCTTGCGTCTGCGGCGCCAGCGCCTGTTCGCCGAGGGCGTTGGTCTGCTCGCGCAACTCCTTCTGCAGCCGGAACACGCTCTGCGGGCGCTCGGCCGGCGTCAGCCGCAGGCACCATTCGACCAGGTCCACCAGCCCGTTGGTGTAGCTGCTGCGCAGCCGCGCCAGGGCATCGCCCATGCGGTCTTCCTTTTCGCGCTGGTTGGCTTCCTGCGGCGGCATGCCGGCCATGCAGGCATAGAGCGTGGCGCCCAGGCTGTAGACATCGGTCCACGGGCCCAGGTCGGAATGCTTGCCATAGAGCTCGGGCGCGGCAAAGCCGGGGGTGTACATCGGCTGGAAGCGGGCCGCTTCCATCGTCAGGGTCTGCCGCGCGGCGCCAAAATCCAGCAGGATCGGGGATTCGTCCTCGCGCAGGTAGATGTTGCCGGGCTTGATGTCCAGGTGCAGCAGCTTGTGGATATGGACCTCGCGCAGGCCGCTCATCAGGTCGTGGAAGACCTTGCGCATGAAATGCTCGCGCAGCACCTTGGGGCCGCCTTGCTGCCGGGCGGCCAGCACGTGCTCCTGCAGCGTCTTGCCGAGCTCGTAGTTCATCACCATGTAGACGGTGGAGTTCTCGCGGAAGAAATTCACCACGCGCACCACGCTGGGATGGGAGATGCGGGCCAGCGAGCGGCCCTCTTCAAAGAAGTACTTCAGGCCCAGCCGGAACGCGGCGGCGTTTTCCTCGGGCACCACGGGGATCAGTTCGCCCGGGTTGCGCCGCGCCAGCGACGCCGGCAGGTATTCCTTGATGGCAACCGGTGCGCCGGTATCGTCGGTGGCCAGGTAGACGAAACTGAACCCCCCGCTGGCCAACTTCTTTACAATACGATAGTTGGACAACAGCGTGCCGACGGGCAGCGGTGCACTCTTCGGTTGTGTCGTGCCCTTTGGCTCTGTCATGGGAATAGGGACCTGATTTGCCTCCGGATTGTCCGGGCTAATCGGTCACTTGTAAAGAACACAAATAAGGGCATTGTTGCCCTCCTTTCAACGTATTGAGAGCTCCCCGGAATCCCGTACGGGGCGCTCGAGGCGGGACCCGCCGGTCGCCAGCAGCCCGGGGCCGCCGCCATTCACGAGAACATCCAATGATCCACAGCATGACAGGCTATGGCCTGGCGACGCGCCAGGCGCCATTGACCAACGCGCAAGGCGAGCCCAGCGGGCGCTCCGCGTCCGTTTCGGTGGAATTCCGCACTGTCAATTCGCGTTTCCTCGACCTGTTGTTCCGGGCCCCGGAAGAGTGCCGCGCGTTCGAGCCGGCCCTGCGCGAGATGCTGATGGCGGAGCTGTCGCGCGGCAAGCTGGAGTGCCGCATCAACCTGCAGCGCACCGACACCGGCGGCGCCACCCTGGCCCTCAATGAGGGGCTGCTGGCGCAGATCCGCGCGCTGGAAACCACCGTCGCCGCCACCTTCGCCAGCGCCGGCACCCTGCGCATGGGCGAGATCCTGCGCTGGCCGGGCGTGCTGGTCGAGCCGGAACTGTCGCAGGAGGCACTGCGCGAGGCGGTGCTGGGCGCCGCGCGCGAGGCGCTGGACCAGCTGCTGGAAGCCCGCCGCCGCGAAGGCGACGCGCTCAAGGCGACGCTGATGGAGCGCATCGACGCCATGCTGGCGATCGTCGAGCGCCTGACGCCGACCATCCCGCAGCTGATCGCGCACCACCAGGAAAAGCTGACCGAGCGCCTGCAGGAAGCCTTCAACCTGGCCGCGCCCACCGGCATGCCGTCGATGAGCCGCGACGAGATCGCCGAGCGCATCCGCCAGGAAGCCACCGTCTACGGCATCCGCATCGACATCGCCGAAGAGCTGTCGCGGCTGCAGGCGCACCTGAACGAGACCCGGCATATCCTGAAGAAGGGCGGCCAGGCCGGCAAGCGCCTGGACTTCATGATGCAGGAGCTCAACCGCGAGGCCAACACGCTTGGCTCCAAGGCCGCCGCCAAGGAACTGGCCGATGCCTCGATGGAGCTCAAGCTGCTGATCGAGCAGATGCGCGAACAGGTCCAGAATCTCGAATAAAGACAGCCCCAAGGAATCACCAAAGAATCATCATGAGCCCAACGCCTCAATCCGCGCCACACACTGCCATCGATACCGTCTACCCCGGCAACCTCTTCATGGTGGTGGCGCCGTCAGGAGCCGGCAAGTCGACGCTGGTCAACAAGTTGCTGTCGCAGGACCCGGCCATCCGCCTGTCGATCTCGCACACCACACGCGCCCCGCGCCCGGGCGAGCAGGACGGGCGCGAGTACCACTTCGTCACGGTCGACGCGTTCCGCGCCGCGCGCGACCGCGGCGACTTCCTGGAATGGGCCGAGGTCCACGGCAACTACTACGCGACCTCGCGCGTGTGGATCGAGCAGCAGATGGCGCAGGGCAACGACGTGCTGCTGGAAATCGACTGGCAGGGCGCGCAGCAGGTGCACCAGCGCTTTTCCAACGCGGTCGAGATCTTCATCCTGCCGCCGTCGCTGACGGCGCTGGAAGAGCGCCTGAAAAAACGCGGCCAGGACGAGCCCAATGTGATCGTGCGCCGGCTGCTGGCGGCGGGCAGTGAAATGGCCCACGCCTCGGAGTCGGACTACGTCATCATCAATGAGGTCTTCGACGATGCTCTGGAGCAGTTGCGCAACGTGATCAGCGCCACGCGGCTGCGGTTTTCCTCGCAGAAAGCACGGCATACGGAGCTGTTTATCGAGCTGGGCATCCACTGAGCCGATGCCTGCCGATGACAGCCGCGCGGGGCGCCGCCGGCGTTTTCCGCCGCGTGCTGTAAAATAGCAACCCAACGTAAGGTTTTGTCCCAAGGTGGATTTGATATGGCGCGTATTACCGTCGAAGATTGTCTGAAACACATTCCGAATCGCTTCGAGCTCGCGCTGGCGGCCACGTATCGTGCCCGTCAGCTGGTGCAGGGCCACACGCCCAAAGTCGAAGCAAAGGACAAGCCGACCGTGGTGGCACTGCGCGAGATCGCGTCGGGCCAGGTCGGCATCGAGATGCTGAAGAAGGTCCCGACCTGATTGGTCAGGCGGCCCATGGCTTATCCTCGCATCGTGCCAGCACGTATCCAGCCGGATTCCAGGGGCCGCCGCCATGCCTTCGCCGCATTCGCCCTCCAAGCCTCCCTCCCAGCCGTCGCCGACTGCCGTGGCGCCGGCGCTTGGCGATGCGGCCCCGCCTACGGCGCCTAAGCGCACCATTCCGGGCCAGCCCTCCGTGAACGCGCGCACCGGCGCTCCCAATCTTCCCGATCCGCTCGGCGACGATGTCGTCGGCGAGCGTGCCGTCGCGCCCGCGCTGGCGCCGGGCAAGTCCAGGGGCGCGGCGCTGCAGGACGAGCTGGCCGCGATGCAGGATGTGGCGCCGGCGGCTGACAGCCTGTTTATCGACGCAGTGCTGGCGCAGTCATACCGGCACTTCTTCGGCCCGACCTCGCAGCCGGCGGTGCCGCCGCGCCAGCAGGTCATCTCCATCACCCGGCTGATGGAGAAACTCGCGTACCTGAAGGCGCCCGACCTGGCGCGCGTGCGCGAGGCCTTCCAGTTTTCCGACGAAGCCCACCTGGGCCAGTACCGCCAGAGCGGTGAGCCCTACATCACCCATCCGGTGGCGGTGGCCGAGCTGTGCGCGGACTGGAAGCTGGATGTGCAGTCCATCATGGCGGCGCTGCTGCACGACGTGATGGAAGACCAGGGCATCACCAAGAGCGAGCTGGTCGAGAAATTCGGCCCCAAGGTCGCCGAACTGGTCGATGGCCTGACCAAATTGGACAAGCTCGAATTCCAGAGCCGCGAGCAGGCGCAGGCGGAGAGCTTCCGCAAGATGCTGCTGGCGATGGCGCGCGACGTGCGCGTGATCCTGGTGAAGCTGGCCGACCGTACGCACAACATGCGCACGCTCGACTTCGTCCCGCCGGAGAAGCGCCGCCGCATCGCGCTGGAGACCATGGAGATCTATGCGCCGATCGCGCACCGTCTCGGTCTCAACACGATCTACCGCGAGCTGCAGGAGCTGTCCTTCAAGGTCGGCTCGCCGTTCCGCTACGCCACGCTGGAAAAAGCCGTCAAGGCCGCGCGCGGCAACCGCCGCGAGGTGGTCAAGCGTATCCTGGAAGCCGCGCAGAAGGGGCTGGCCGACGCCGGCATCGTGGCCGAACTGTCCGGGCGCGAGAAAACGCTCTACAGCATCTACCGCAAGATGCACGACAAGCAGCTGTCGTTCTCGCAGGTGCTGGACGTATATGGTTTCCGCGTGGTGGTGGAAACGCAGATGCACTGCTACATGGCGATGGGCGCGCTGCATGGGCTGTACAAGCCCATGCCCGGCAAGTTCAAGGACTACATCGCCATCCCCAAGATCAACGGCTACCAGTCGCTGCACACCACGCTGGTGGGTCCGTTCGGCACGCCGGTGGAGTTCCAGATCCGCACGCGCGACATGCACCAGATCGCCGAGGCCGGCGTGGCCGCGCACTGGATGTACAAGCACCAGGCCGATCACGCCAACGATATCCAGCAGCAGGCGCACCAGTGGCTGCAGTCGCTGCTCGATATCCAGAGCCAGACCGGCGATTCGCAGGAATTCCTCGAGCACGTCAAGATCGACCTGTTCCCGGATGCGGTCTACGTGTTCACGCCCAAGGGCCATATCCGCGCGCTGCCGCGCGGCGCCACCGCGCTGGACTTTGCCTACGCGGTGCACAGCGACCTGGGCAACCAGTGCGTCGCGGTCAAGATCAACAACGAGATGTTGCCGCTGCGCACCGAGCTCAAGAGCGGCGATATCGTCGAGGTGGTGACGGCGCCGTACTCCAAGCCCAATCCGGCGTGGCTGTCGTTCGTGCGCACCGGCAAGGCGCGCGCGGCGATCCGCCACTACCTGAAGACCACCAAGCTCGACGAAGCCATCCAGCTCGGCGAGCGCCTGCTGGAACAGTCGGCGCGCCAGCTCGGCTTCGAGCTCAAGGCGGTGCCGCAGTCGGTGTGGGACCGCATGGTGCAGTGGACCGGCAACAAGCAGCGCGATGACATCTTTGCCGACCTGGCACTGGGCCGGCGCGTGCCGGCGGTGGTGGCCAAGCGCATGGAGATCCTGCTCCAGGAGCTGTCCGGCGATGTCGACAGCGCGCTGCTGGCGGCGGTGCAGACCTTCGCCGGCGAAGAAGCGCCCGCGGTGCCGATCACCGGCGACGAAGGCATGTCGATGATCTTCTCGGCGTGCTGCCGCCCGATCCCGGGCGACTCCATCGTTGGCTACCTGGGCAAGGGCGAAGGGCTGCAGATCCACGTGCAGGACTGCAAGATCGCCAAGCGCCTGCACAGCAAGGATCCGGAGCACTGGATCGACGTGATGTGGGCCAAGAAGACCACGCGCGCCTTCGACGTGTCGATCAAGGTGATGGTGCGCAACGTCAAGGGCATCGTTGCGCGCGTGGCTGCCGACCTGACCGCCGCCGACGCCAACGTCGCGCACGTGGCCATGGAGCAGCAGGACGCCGGCCACCAGGAAGCCACCTATATGCAGTTCATCATCCAGGTGCAGAACCGCCTGCACCTGGCCAACGTGATGCGCGGGCTGCGCCGCAACCCGGACGTCATCCGGATATTCCGCGACCGCAACGACGGCTAGGAGGCCGTTCTAGGACGGCCCTGGCGTCGTTGTGCGGCCTTGCCGTGCTACTTGTACTGGCTGCGGCCGCACGCCTAGCCAGGGCCGTCCTAAAACGGCCTCCACTCCAGGCTATTGTTTCCGCGACGGGTAGCGGACTTCCAGAATA
This sequence comes from Cupriavidus sp. FW305-26, assembly GCF_058787975.1. Taxonomy (NCBI): domain Bacteria; kingdom Pseudomonadati; phylum Pseudomonadota; class Betaproteobacteria; order Burkholderiales; family Burkholderiaceae; genus Cupriavidus; species Cupriavidus sp. FW305-26. The sequence goes on along the minus strand of NZ_JBYTAH010000049.1, from coordinate 50,020 downwards.
TCGATCTGCTCGACCCCGGCCGGCGTGCGCAGCGCCACGGTGTCGCCCTCGCGCGCCTTGATCAGCGCCTTGGCGATCGGCGAGATCCAGCTCACGTGGTTGCTGTCCAGGTCGACTTCATCCATGCCGACGATGGTGATGGTGGTTTCTTCGCCGGCACGATTGGCGTAGGTGACGGTGGCGCCGAAGAAGATCTGGTCGTTGTCGCCCTGCAGCGACGGGTCGACCACTTCCGCCTTGTCGAGGCGGCGCGTCAGGAAGCGGATGCGGCGGTCGATCTCGCGCAGGCGCTTCTTGCCGTAGAGATAGTCGCCATTCTCCGAGCGGTCGCCATTGGAGGCCGCCCACGACACGATCTGCACTACATCGGGCCGGTCGACGTCGATCAGCTGCATCAGCTCATTGCGCAGGCGGTTGTAGCCTTCGGCGGTGATGTAGTTCTTGGTGCCGGGAGGTAGCGGCGTTGCGCCTTCGGGGAGGTCGTCGTCCTCGTCGCCGGACGACTCTTTGACAAATGCCTTGTTCATGTTCCGGATCACTTCTTGGGTCTGTCATTATAGGAAAACGCCACAGGCGAACCTCGCCGGCGGGCATCTGCTGCACCCCTTCCAAAGAAAGATCACAAAAAAGTTGCGAAGGGGCTTCCCAAAAATAAAAACTGGGTTATAATCTTTTTCTCGCGTGCGGCTGTAGCTCAGTTGGATAGAGTACTTGGCTACGAACCAAGGGGTCGTGGGTTCGAATCCTGCCAGCCGCGCCACCTATGCAGAAAGAAGAGGGCTTCCGGAAACGGAAGCCCTTTTTCGTTTCCGTCCTTTCGCCGTCGTGCCGTTCGACTTGCGCGCCGCGGCTACCGTTCCCGCTTTCCGTCTGCACCCACGCAAACCTGCGATTGCTGCGTCACGCCTTGCGGTCGCGCGTGCGGCCTCCTAGGCTCGAATCAGGCACAACCTCGACCCTGGGAGCTGAGCGCATGGAAAACGCAGAGTGGCGCGTTGAAGAGTACCGCGGCATGGATGTCTATGTCCTGGTATCGCCGCACGGGCAGGACAGCATCGGCCGTTGGGGCTATGAAGTCCGCGTGTCGCAGGAAGGCGCCGACCCGGCCGACGCGGGCGATACCGAGTTGCTTGCCAGCGGCCCGCAGCAGTTCGCCACGCGCCATGCGGCGGAGGTGGCTGCCTTCGGCGCGGGCTATGCCCTGGTGGACCGACTGCTCGGGCCCGCCGAATAAGGGTTGCGCGTCATTGTGGTTGGCGCAACGGCTTATATCATGCCGTGATCTATTGCTATTGACGCGGATCATTCTTGATCCTGCGCGGCACTCCTACGCTGGAAATGAAGCGAGCGAAGTCTCGCTCGCCATTGCAGCAGAACGGAGTGCCCCCCGCCATGCCGGAATATGCAGGCTACAAGATCGTCTATGAAGTGATTGCGCTGCCCAGGTCCAAGTGGGCCATCCTGATCGAGATCATGCGCCGCACCGACGGTCAGATTCTCGCGAGGCGGCACAACCCGTTTCCCAACCAGCAGTTCGACACCAAGCTCGAGGCGCTCGAACACGTCAATCGCTATGTCGAAGCCTTGCTTGCAACGCACGAACCGGACGGCAAAGTCAGGCGCATTGCATGATGGCGCGAGGCACGAGCGAACGATTTCATGCGCACGGCAAAATAGCGCTTGCCATGCGCGGATGAATCGCCCATAATCCGTCTCCTTCAGACGCGGGGTGGAGCAGTTGGCAGCTCGTCGGGCTCATAACCCGAAGGTCGCAGGTTCAAGTCCTGCCCCCGCAACCAACGCCTTATATCAGTATCCAGCGGCATTCGCCGCAGTCCTTCAAGGCGTTGTTCTCAAGGCCGTCCGGCCTGACTCACTCACTGCTCCGATGTCATTCCGCGCAACCCAAAGGCATGCCTTGCAGCGTTCGTGCGCTGGCACCACTAGGTGCGCACCAGTTCCGCCGCACGCCTGAAGGTATCGCGCACCAGCGGCTGGTCTTCACGCTCCGCGGCGTCGGCATGCTCACGCAGCCGCGTGGCCAGCACCGTCAGTGTTCCTTGCGCCTGCGGCCCGCCCGCGGCCTGGCACTTGGTTACCGCTTCGCGCATCACCGCATCGAGTTCGCCGCTGACATCGGCACCATCGAAGGCGCTCACCGAGAGAGCCGAGATGCGTTCCAGATAGAGATTGACCAGCGCTTCATCGTGTAGCGGTTCGGACATGTCGGCTCCTTGTCGGTGACGGGGATACAGAACCCATTGTAGTGAAGCCGCCGCCTGCACAGGATCAAACGATAATGATTCTTGTTCGGGTCCCTGCCGCGCTTCCCATACAAAGTGCACTTGCCCGATTCATTCCGACATTTGCCATCATGATGCTGCAGATTCCCGACGTACTGTCCAAGGCCCAGGTGGCGCAAGTCCGGCAGGTCATCGACGCGGCGGCGTGGGCCGACGGCAATGAGACCTCGGGCTACCAGTCGGCGCTGGCCAAGCGCAACCTGCAGTTGCCGGAGGGCTCGCCGGCGGCGCGCCAGGTGGGCGACCTGATCCAGGACGCGCTCGGCAACAACGCGCTGTTCTTCTCGGCGGCGCTGCCGCTGAAGGTCTATCCGCCGCTGTTCAACCGCTATGAGGGCGGGCATACCTTTGCCAACCATGTCGACAACGCGATCCGCTACCTGCGCGGCACCAGCTTCCGTATCCGCTGCGACCTGTCGGCGACGCTGTTCCTGACCGAGCCAGACGAATACGACGGCGGCGAACTGGTGATCGAGGACACCTACGGCCAGCAGCGCGTGAAGCTGCCGGCCGGGCATATGGTGCTGTACCCGGCCACCAGCATCCACCACGTGACGCCGGTCACGCGCGGGGCGCGGGTGTCATCGTTCTTCTGGATCCAGAGCATGGTGCGCGACGATGGCCAGCGCGCGCTGCTGTTCGAGCTGGACGCGCGTATCCGCCAGGTGGCGCAGGAACTCGGCCAGGCGCATGAATCGGTGATCGGCCTGACCGGGGTCTATCACAACCTGCTGCGCCGCTGGGCGGACTCCTGAACTCCGGCGGCGCCCTCGCAAGAGCGCTGCATCCCGTCAGCCAGCAGGCAGGCGCGGCTATCCGTCGCGCCGTCGCTGCATCTGCAACAGTTCGATCGGAGAGGGCTGGATGCGCCGCCGCGCCGGGCGCAGCGCGCGGTTGGGCCACAGCACGTAGTTGGTGTGCGGATCCAGCGGCTTGCCGAAGTACGAGACCCAGACCTGTACGCCGTGCTCGGTTTCGGCAACGATGGCCGCGACGGCGCGCGCCGCGGCGGAAGGGGACTTGAGCAGTTCCGCCAGGGCTTCGACGCCCTGCACGACATGGTGCTTCACCCCGGCAAACCATGCGTACTGACGCATGGCGGACAACAAACGCTTGGTCATGAACGCGACTCTGGTTGTGTGGAAAGTGCGAATGAGACCCGCACGCTTCCGGTTTGTTCACGTCGGTTTGCGAAATACCAGCATGACAGCGGCGCCATGTCGCTGTGATGGCATGCGCGTGGCATGCGTCACCTGGTATCGCTCCTGTGCGGCCCGCATCACGTGGCGTGCGCCGGCTCAGGTACCAGTGCAGAGAGTACCATTGCCAGCCGGTCCAGGGCAGGATCGATATCCAGCAGGTCGATGGCGCCGAAGCCCAGCAGCAGCCCCGCGCAGGTAGCAGGGGGCGTGGCATAGCAGGGATCGAGCGTGGCAAGTGCCAGGCCGGCCAGGCGCGCAGTCGAGACCAGTGCCTCGGACGCCACCGGCACGCGCAGCCGCGCCGCCAGGTGGAAGCCCGCCATTGCCGGCAGCGGCTCCAGCCACGGCGACAGGTCGCCGTGCAGCCGCGCCAGCAGGCGGGCGCGGCGCTGGGCGTGGCGCGCGTGCGAACGCCGGATATGGCGCAGCAGGTGACCCTCGGACAGGAAGCGCGCCAGCGCCTGCTGGATCAGCGTCGGCGTGTACCAGTCCATCAGGTGCTTGACCTTGCGCGCGGCCGGCATCAACCAGGGCGGCACCACCAGGTAGCCGCAGCGCAGGTTGGCCACCAGCGTCTTCGAGAACGTGCCGAGGTAGACCACGCGGCCATGCCGGTCCAGCGTCTGCAGTGCGTCCAGCGCCTGGCCGCCGTAGCGGAATTCGCTGTCGTAGTCGTCTTCCAGGATCACCGCGTGGCGGAGTGCCGCCCAGTCCAGCAGCGCCTGGCGCCGCGCCAGGCTCATCGGCACGCCCAGCGGCGACTGGTGCGATGGCGTGACATAGACCAGCGTGGCATCGTTCGGCAGCGCCTCCACCACCAGCCCTTCACCATCGACCGGCACTGGCACCACCCGTGCGCCCAGCCCCTGGAACAACGAACGCGCCATCGGATAGCCGGGATCCTCCATCGCCACCACGGCGCCGGGCCCGAGCAGCAGCCGGGCCAGCAGGTCGATGCCCTGTTGCGCGCCGCCCGTGACCAGGATGTCGGTCGGCATGCTCTGCACGCCACGCGTGAAGGCGATATGGCGGGCAATGGCCTGGCGCAGCACCATCTCACCGGCCGGATCGGCGACGCCGGGCGGGCGCTGGCGCTCGGCGGCCAGCGCCGCGCGCACGCAGCGCGACCAGGCTTCATGCGGAAAGCGCGTGGTATCGGCCTGCCCCGGCTGGAACCCATAGCGCGCGCCGCCGCCTGAGTCCAGGAACGGCGTCGGCACCGCCATCCAGCGCTGCACGGCAGGCGGCAGCACCGGCGCCGCCGCCATGCGCATGGCCGGGCGGGCCAGCCCCTCGGCCACATAGGTGCCGTCGCCGACGCGCGCGTGCAGCCAGCCTTCGGCCACCAGCCGTTCATACGCCGTGGTCACCGTCTTGCGCGCCACGCCCAGCTGGGTGCCAAGCAGGCGCGTAGGCGGCATGCGTGCGCCGGCCTCGAGCCGGCCGCCCTGGATCGCGTCGCGGATCTGGTGGACGATCTGCGCGGTCAGGTCGCTGGCTTGGTCCAGGGCGAGATGCAGTTCCATAAGGTACGCGTCGGTCAGGATTGGTCTACTGATTCTGCCGGAAATTGGCAGTGTGCGGGGCCAATCGATGGGTCTATCTTTCATCCCAACGGGCGCGACACCAGTGCCCGCCGAATCCAACCTGTCAAAGCGGAGATCGATCATGGAAGAACGGATGAACTGGCAAGACGTGGCCCCTGACGCCTACAAGGCAATGATTGGCCTGGAGGTCTATCTGGCACGCTGCTCGCTGGAGACCACGCTCAAGGAACTGGTGAAGATCCGCGCCTCGCAGATCAACGGTTGCGCGTTCTGCCTGGACATGCACATCACCGATGCGCGCAAGCATGGCGAAAGCGAGCGCCGCCTGAACCTGCTGCCGGCCTGGCGTGAAGTGAGCTGGTTCACCCCGCGCGAGCGCGCCGCGCTGGCGTGGACCGAGGCGCTGACGCTGCTGCCGCAAAGCCAGGCGCCGGATGCGGACTACCAGGACTTGCGAGAGCAATTCTCGGAAAAGGAAATGGCCGACCTGACGCTGCTGATCTCGGCCATCAATGCATGGAACCGCTTCGGCGTCGGTTTCCGTCGCCAGCCGCCTGCGCTCTGAGCCACGGCGCACATCCGCCCGACCCCAGCCTGACCCGCGCCGTGGCCTGCCGATTGACAAGCCGCGGCGCAGTGCATTAGTTTCTGTTGCAGATGCTGCACAAATGGCAACCGCCGGCGGCGCCGGCATTGGGGGCATGGTGGCGACACGTCAGGAGGGCGGGCAAGCCGTGGCCAAGGGTACTGTCGAGGCCCGGCGCGAGCGCGGCAGGGCCGCCCGCCAGCAGGTGCCGCGCGGTGCGCACGAGGCCATCGGCAACGTCGACCGCGACCCCGTCGAACTGCTGGAAATCAGCAGCCAGGGCCGGGTTGAGCGGCTGGTGCCGCTGCGCTACGGCCGCATGATCCAGTCGCCGTTCGCGTTCTACCGCGGCAGCGCCATCCTCCAGGCCCACGACCTGGCCGGCACCGCGGATTCCGGCCTGCATATGCAGATCTGCGGCGACTGCCACCTGGCCAACTTCGGCGGCTTTGCCACGCCCGAGCGCGCGCTGCTGTTCGACCTCAACGATTTCGACGAAACCAGTCCCGGTCCGTGGGAATGGGACCTCAAGCGCCTGTGCGCAAGCTTCGTGGTGGCGGCACGCCACCTGCGGCACAAGTCCGCTGTGGCCGAAGACATGGTGCGCGAGGCGGTGGGCAGCTACCAGCGCCGCATGCTCGCCTATGGCGAAATGGGCATGCTCGACACCTGGTACGACCGCATTACCTTCGAGCGGCTGCTTGAAGAAGACACCTTGCCCGAAGTCCAGAAGCGCATCCGGCGCGGCATGGAGCGCGCCGCCGACCGCACCCACGAGTCGCTGCTGCCCAAGCTGGCCGAGCGCATCGGCGACCGCTGGTCGATACTCGATGCGCCGCCGGCGATCTTCCACGTGCGCGGCGAGCAGACGCTGTTCGGGCCGGGCGACGACTGGCTGGCCGCCAGCGACGCGGACCTGGCGCTGGACCAGGCCTACCAGGACTACCTGTCCACGCTGGCTGCCGACCGGCGCCGGCTGCTCGGCCATTTCACGCGCCATGACCTGGCCTTCAAGGTGGTCGGGGTGGGCAGCGTGGGCAAGCGCTGCCTGGTGCAGCTGCTGGTGGACCAGCATGACAAGCCGCTGTTCCTGCAGGTCAAGGAGGCCACCAGGTCGGTGGTGGCGCGTTACTTCAAGAGCGCGCCGACCGCGCACGAGGGCCGCCGCGTGGTCGAGGGCCAGCGGCTGATGCAGGCCGCGAGCGACCTGTTCCTCGGCTGGACCAAGGGGCCGTTCGGGCGGCACTTCTATCTGCGGCAGCTGCGCGACATGAAGCTGTCGGCACAGATCGAGCTGATGGACGGCGAGCTGCTCGGCCGCTATGCCTCGCTGTGTGGCTGGGTGCTGGCGCGGGCGCACGCCAAGGCCAGCGGACTGGCCGCCGAGGTCAGCGGCTACCTGGGCCGCAGCGACCGCATGGCCGAGGCGATGGTAGGCTATGCCAATGGCTATGCTGACCAGGTCGAGCGCGACTACGATCAGTTTGTCGCCGCGTGCCGTTCGGGGCGCCTCGAGGCGCGCACCGATGCCGACATGGCTGCTGATTTCCGCGTGTAGCCCACGCGCCTTGCCTGGCCAGGAGTCTGCCCATGACAGAAGACACCCTGCTGCAACTGATGACGGAAGTCGAGAAGGAAGACCCCATCGACTACGCCGACCTGCCGTTCGACGACGCCGCGCTGCGCCGGCTGGCGTGCCGGCTGATCGCCGAGCGCTCCAGCGAGATGGAGGCGTCCGGCCTGCCGGTGGAAGCGCTGCTGGCCACGATGTGGGCCTCGACAGCCAAGCTGGTGCTGGAAAACCTGGTGCTGAACGCGCGCTTGCTGAGGCTGCAGGGCCTGCCCGACGACGCCCAGGCGCTGATCGAGCGCATCGCGCGGCAGTCGCGCGGCGGGGCCTGAACGCGCCAGCCTGACTTCCCGGCCCGCACCGCGGGCCATGTGCCGCAATCGTCTCAAGCTGCGGCGGCTCTGCCGTTTCGCTAAAATACGCGTTTTCACCCAGCCGGTCCGCGCTGTGACTGACACGCGGCGGAGGCGGCTGACCAGGAGGATTTCGGTGATCAAGTGGATTATCGTCGCGGGCTACCTCGGTGCCGTGCTGTATGTGCACTTCCGCGGCAAGGTGCGCCTGCGCATCTGGCGCCAGCTGCTGGACCATTCGGCCCTGGTGGCCCCGATCAACTGCTTCATGTATGCGTTCTCGGGCGTGCCCCGCACGCCGTACATCCCGGTCGACAATTTCCCCGACCTGGAAAAGCTGCGCGCCGCCTGGCCCGAGATCCGCGACGAAGGGCTGGCGCTGACCGCGATGCGCAAGATCAAGGCAGCGGACAAGAACGACGACGCCGGCTTCAATTCCTTCTTCAAGTACGGCTGGAAGCGCTTCTACCTGAAGTGGTACGAGGCCCAGCACCCGTCGGCCGAGCAGCTCTGCCCCAAGACCGTGGCGCTGCTGCGCGAGCTGCCCACGGTGAAGGCGGCGATGTTTGCCGAGCTGCCGCCGGGCGGCAAGCTCAACCCGCACCGCGACCCGTTCGCCGGCTCGCTGCGCTACCACCTGGGCCTGGCCACGCCGAACGACGACCGCTGCTTTATCGAGGTCGACGGCGAGCGCCACAGCTGGCGCGACGGTGAGGGCGTGGTCTTCGACGAAACCTACCTGCACTGGGCCGAGAACCGCAGCGATGCCAACCGGCTGATCCTGTTCTGCGATATCGAGCGCCCGATGCGCTACGGCTGGGCTGCGAAGTTCAACCACTGGATGGGCCGCAAGGTCATGACCGCGGCCAGCTCGCCCAATGACGAGCACGACCAGACCGGCATGATCAACCGGCTGTTCCGCTTTGTCTGGCTGGGCGGCCAGTATCGCCGCCGCTTCAAGGCCTGGAACCGCCAGCTTTACTACGTCACCAAGTTCGGCCTGATCGTGCTGGGCGTGGGGCTGATCGTCTTCCTGTAAGAAGCAAAATCCGGCGGTTTGCTCCCCTCTCCCGCAGGCGGGAGAGGGGAGCAAACAATGGGCCCGTTTCTTTTGCTCGCGGAGATCCCGATGCGCACCCGTATTGCAGTGTTGCTGGCCTTCGCTGTCGTTGGCGCGGCCGCTTGCAGCAACACCCCGGCAGAGCGCCCGGGGAGCGCCCAGACAATCGGCAAGCCCAACCCCGCCTCCGTCAACTGCACGCAGCGCGGCGGCAAGCTGCAGATCGTGTCGACCCCGGCCGGCCAGTCCGGCATCTGCATCTTCCCGTCAGGCAAGCAATGCGAGGAGTGGGCGCTGATGCGCGGCGAATGCACGCCGGGCTGAGCCGCCAGGCTTCAATCGCGGCGGCGTTCGTTGGCCAGCGTGGTGTAGTAGTCGCGCTTGGCTTGATACATGCGGCTGTCGGCCAGCTTGACGACCTCATTCAGCCGGTCGCCCTGCAGACAGGTGGCGTGGCCGATGGAAAGGCTCAGGCGTGTGCCCGGGTAGAACTGGTTGTTCAGCTCCACCACCTTGCCGATCTGCTCGACCACCGTGGCGGCGCCGCGCTCGTCGCGCCCGGGCAGCAGGATCATGAACTCGTCGCCGCCGATACGCGCCACGCAGGCCTGCTCGCCCACCGCCTTCTTCAACACCTCGCCGGTGCGGCGCAGCAGCCCGTCACCGTCGGCATGGCCGAACTGGTCGTTGACCACCTTGAGGCCGTTCAGGTCCACCGCCACCACGCTGACCGGCCACGGGCCCTTGCGGCCCAGCCGCGCCAGCTCGTCCTCATAGTAGGCGCGGTTGTAGAGCTTGGTCAGCACGTCGTGCTTGCCCAGGAACTCGACATAGGCTTCTGCCTTCTTGCGCGCCGTGATATCGGTCAGCGACACCAGCACCTGGTCCCAGTCCGCTTCCCGCCCGGGGAATACCGACCACTGCATGAAGACGTCCACGGCGCGGCCATCGAGCGCGTAGTTGATGACTTCGCGCTGCTGCCACAGCTTCTCGTGCCAGAGGTCGATCAGCTGCTCGGCAAAATGGATGCGCATGTCGTCGCGGAACACATCGCCCAGCCGCGACAGCAGGGCCTGCTTGCTGTCCGCGCCGAACATCTGCAGCGTCTGCTGGTTGACGTCGAGCACTCGGATCTCCTGCATGCAGCGTGAGACAAAGTCCGGATGCACGTTGAGGAAGGTGCGGAAGTCGGTGATGCCGGCGCCGCGCACTTCATCGAGCAGCACCTTGACCGCGCTGAAGTCCTCTACCCACAGCGACACCGGCGAATGCTCGAACAGTCCCAGCGCATACTGCTCGCTGCGGCGCAGTTCACGCTCGGTGCGCATGCGCGGGGTGATGTCCCTGATCGACAACAGCACGCGCTCCCAGGTATCTTCGTGGCCCGGCAACACCGTGGCCTCCAGCTGGATATCGAGCCGCTCGCCATCCAGCGCGTAGTTGACGGTCTGGCTGGCGAAGCGATTGCCGCCGTCCCACAACTGGCCGAGCTCCTCGACATGCTGGTCGAGCATGTCGTCGCGGAAGACTGTGTCGAGGTTGGCCACCAGGTCGTCGAGATCGGCTGCTCGGAACAGCTCCAGCGTGCGCCGGTTCACGTCGATCACGCGGATCAGCGCCGAGCACTGCGCCGCTTGCCGCGGGTCCGCGCGCAGGTGGGCGCGCAGGTCGGTGACACCTTCCTTGCGCAGTTGCGCAAAATACTCGCGCACGGCGCTGAAGTCTTCCAGCCACAGCGAGACAGGTGCCAGTTGGAACAGGGTTTGATAGTCGTCCAGGTTGTTGCCGGCAGGGTTGCCGGCACTCTTGCCGACGGACGTTGCCGCGGATGCACTGCTCAAGGCTTTTCTCCTTTTTCTTTTTCCCGTGGTGCACGGCGCCCCGTGGTCGGTCTTCGCCCCCGGAGACCAGCCGGGCCGCCCCTGCGCACCAGCGCATTAGCATAGGCGAGGCGCAGGCAAAAGGGGAGGGATATTGCAGGCAGGCGCCAGGGCTAGCCCGCCAGCCGCTGCACGATGGCGGCCAGCGTGCCCAGCGCCCGCTCGATCTGCGCCGAGCGCGGCGTGCCGCAGTTGACGCGCAGGCAGTGGTCGAAGCGGCCGGCGTTGGAGAACATCACGCCCGGCATCACGCGGATGCCGGCCTGCAGCGCCTGGTCGAACACCGCCTCGGACGATATCTGGGCGGGCAGTTCCACCCACAGGTGCATGCCGCCGCGCGGGGACCCCAGCCGCGTGCCGGCGGGAAAGCTTGCGGCGATGGCCTGCGCGAACCATTCGCGCTGCGCGCACAGCCGGGTGCGCAGCCGGCGCAGGTGGCGGTCGTGCGCGCCGGAAGCCAGGAAGTCGGCGGCCGCCATCTGCGACAGCATCTCGTTGGGCCGCGACAGGCCGAACTTGAGCATTTCCACGCGCGCCTGCCATTTGCCGGCGGCGATCCAGCCCAGGCGCATGCCGGGCGCCAGCACCTTGTGCAGCGAAGCGCAGTGGATCACGTTGCCGCTGCCATCCCAGGCCTTGGCCGCGGCCGGCGGCGCATCGCTGTCGGCGGTGGCCGAGAAGCAGTCGTCCTCGATCAGCGCGATGCCGCGCGCTTCGCACCACTGCACCAGCCGCGCCTTGTGCGCGTCCGGCATGATGCAGCCGAGCGGGTTCTGCAGGTTGGGCACCACCGCCACCGCACGGATGTTGTCGTAGTGCTGCGCGGCCAGCTCCAGCGCCTCCAGCGAGATGCCGGTCTGGGGGCTGCACGGGATCTCCAGCGCGCGCATGCCCAGGCTTTCCAGGATCTGCAGCAGGCCGTAGTAGGTCGGCGATTCCACCGCGATCACGTCGCCCGGCCCCGCCACCGCGCGCAGCGCGAGGTTGAGCGCCTCGGTGCAGCCGTTGGTGATGACGATTTCTTCCGGCGCGAGCTGCACGCGCGCCCGCAACGCCTGGCGCGCCAGCGCGGAGCGCAGCGGCTGGTAGCCCTCGGGCTCGACCGCTTCGCCGAACAGCATCGGATGCCGGCGCAGCGCACGGGTCGCGGCGCTGCGCAGCGCCTCGGTCGGATACAGTGACGGCGCGCAATAGGCGCCGCCCAGGTTGGTATGCACATGCTGGTGCTGGCCACGCGCCAGCAAGCCGGAAATGCGCTGGTGGATGCCGACATACTGCGCCGGATCAGGCAAGGCCGCGGCCGGCTCGGCCAGCGCCGCCAGCGGCGAACGCAGCGGTGCCGCGACGAAATAACCCGAGCGCGGCCGCGCTTCCAGCAAGCCGTCGCTCTCGAGCTGCCTGCATGCCTGCAGCGCGGTGGACAGGCTCACACTGTGCAGCGCCATCAGCGCGCGCACCGACGGCATGCGGTCACCGGCGGCGAGCGTTCCGGATTCGATGGCGCGGCGGTAGTGGCCGGCAACCTGGCGGTAGAGCGGGGCGGATTCCATTGGGGCCATCGTGGCGCGGTTGGCCGCATCAGTACAGATACAGAAGCGGGGCGACTGTATCGTAACAGGGCTGGATTCGCATGGCTGTTCCGGTCCAGGCGGTTCCGCGGTGTGCCTGCCGCGGCTGAGATCAGGTCGATAGGCTGGAGTCCTGTGCCTGTTACCGGAGTCCTGCCATGCAAAGCGATCTCAACGACACATCAACCGTGGTGCCGCTTCTGGCCGGCCAGTGCCTGCGCCTGCGCGTGGCGGCGGGCACCGTGCTGCATGCCGGCGCGGGTGAACTGGAGCTGGCCGGGCCGCCCCAATGGCTGGCCGAGACCTGCTACGTACCGCGGCGGCGCCTGCGCGCGGGCGATACGTGGACCGTGCCCGCGCGCGGCTGGCTGACGCTGTCGGCAAGCCGCGCCGGCGCATTGTCGATCACTGACCCGCCGGGCTGGCTGCCCCGGCTGCAAGCCTGGCTGGCGTTGTCCTGGCGCCGCACCGGCCCGGCCCGCCAGCCCGAATCCCGCCAGATTCCCGACTCCGCGCCCGAAAGCCTATAAAATTGCGCTCCGGCCGGCCTGGCACATTGGTGTGCCCAACCCCCCGGCCGCAGTTCTCGGGTTCCCCATGCTACGTCTAAGTGAAGTCAAACTCCCGCTCGACCATACCGAAAGCGACCTGGACGCCGCCGTGCGCACCAGCGCCGCGCAGATCGGCGTCAAGGGAGACGCCCTGATCGGCTATACCGTGTTCCGCCGTGCCCACGATGCGCGCAAGCGCTCGGATATCAAGCTCACCTACATCATCGATATCGAGGTCGGCGACGAGGCCGCGGCAATCAAACGCATGGCCGGCAAGCCGAACTGGAGCGTGACGCCCGACATGGCGTACCACTTCGTCGCGCGCGCGCAGGCGGGCAGCTCGCATCCGCGCCCGGTGGTGATCGGCATGGGCCCGTGCGGCCTGCTGGCCGGCCTGATCCTGGCGCAGTCGGGCTTCCGCCCGATCATCCTGGAGCGCGGCAAGGAAGTGCGCGAGCGCACCAGGGACACCTTCGGCCTGTGGCGCAAAAGCGTGCTCAATCCGGAATCGAACGTGCAGTTCGGGGAAGGCGGCGCGGGCACGTTCTCGGACGGCAAGCTGTACAGCCAGATCAAGGACCCCAAGCACTATGGCCGCAAGGTGCTCAACGAGTTCGTGCGCGCCGGCGCGCCGGAGGACATCCTGTACAAGGCGCGCCCGCACATCGGTACCTTCCGGCTGGTCAGCATGGTCGAGAAGATGCGCGCCGAGATCATCGAACTGGGCGGCGAGATCCGCTTCGAGACGCGCGTCGACGATATCGACATCGACAACGGCCAGGTGCGCGGCCTGAAGCTGTCCAGCGGCGAATACCTGGAAGCCGACCACGTCATCATGGCGGTCGGCCACAGCGCGCGCGACACCTTCGAGATGCTGCACAGGCGCGGCGTGTTCATGGAGGCCAAGCCGTTCTCGCTGGGTTTCCGCATCGAGCATCCGCAGGGGCTGATCAACCGCAGCCGCTTCGGCAAGTTCGCCGGCAACAAGCTGCTGGGCGCGGCCGATTACAAGGTCGTGCATCACTGCAGCAACGGGCGGTCGGTGTACAGCTTCTGCATGTGCCCGGGCGGCACGGTGGTGGCGGCTGCGTCAGAGCCGGGCCGAGTGGTGACCAACGGCATGAGCCAGTACAAGCGCGCCGAGCGCAACGCCAATGCCGGCATCGTGGTCGGCATCACGCCCGAGGACTATCCCGGCGGCCCGCTCGCCGGCATCGAATTCCAGCGCAAGTGGGAAGAGCGCGCGTTCGAGCTGGGCGGCAGCAACTACTGCGCGCCGGGCCAGCTGGTGGGCGATTTCATCGCGGGACGGCCGTCGACGTCGCTGGGTTCGGTCGAGCCCTCGTACAAGCCCGGCGTGACGCCGACCGACCTGAGCACGTCGCTGCCTGACTACGTGATCGCGGCGATCCGCGAGGGCATTCCCGAGATCGACAAGAAGCTGCCTGGCTTTGCCCTGCATGATGCCGTGCTGACCGGGGTGGAGACGCGCACCTCGTCGCCGCTGCGCATCCGCCGCAACAACGATGACTACCAGAGCATCAATGTGAAGGGCCTGTACCCGGCGGGCGAAGGCGCGGGTTATGCCGGCGGCATCTACTCCGCGGCGATCGACGGCATCGAAGTGGCCGAGGCGGTGGCGCTCAGCATCGTCGGCGGCAAGGCCGCCTAAGCCTGCTGCAGGTAAGCCGCGGCGCCGAGCGCCGCGGTGCGCCCGCTGGCAAAGCACGCCGTCAGCAGGTAGCCGCCGGTGGGTGCCTCCCAGTCCAGCATCTCGCCGGCGCAGAACACGCCCGGCAGCGCGCGCAGCATCAACCCTTCATCCATCGCCTCGAAGCGCACGCCACCGGCGCTGCTGATCACTTCGTCGATGGGCCGCGGGCGCAGCAGCCGCAGCGGCAGCGCCTTGATCGATGCGGCCAGCGTGCCGGCATCGTGCATCGCTTCCTTCGACAGGCATTCGCGCAGCAGTCCGGCCTTGACGCCGGTGAGGCCGAGCCGGCTTTGCAGGTGGCTCGACAGCGAGCGCGCGCCGCGCGGATGCGTTACCTGCGCGCTGACATGTTCGGCGCTATGCGCCGGCAGCAGGTCCAGGTGGATGGTGGCGCCGCCATCGGCCTCGATGCGGTCGCGGATCGGCGCGGACAGCGCGTAGACCAGGCTGCCTTCGATGCCGGTCGCGCTGATGACGAACTCGCCCTGGCGGTAGTGCGCTTGCCCGTCGCGGTCGGTCAGGGCGATGGCTACTGGCTTGACCGGCTCGCCGGCAAAGCGCGCCGCAAACGCTTCGCTCCACGCCACATCGAAACCGCAGTTGGCAGGCCGCAGCGGCGCAATCCCGACGCCGCGCTCGGCCAGCCGCGGCACCCACGCACCATCCGATCCCAGCCTTGCCCAGCTGGCACCGCCCAGCGCCAGCACCACCGCGCGTGCCTGCACGACCGTTTCACCGTGCGGCGTGGCAAAGCGCAGCGCATGCTGCGCGCCCTCGTCCCAGCCCAGCCAGCGGTGACGCATATGGAACTGCACGCCGGACTCGCGCAGGCGGTGCAGCCACGCGCGCAGCATCGGCGCGGCCTTCATGTCGGTCGGAAAGACGCGGCCGGAACTGCCGACGAAGGTCTCGATGCCAAGCCCGTGCACCCAGTCGCGCAGGGCCTGCGGGCCGAAGCCCGCCAGCATCGGCGCGATCTGTGCGGTGCGGGCGCCATAGCGGCCGAGGAAGGCCGGCTCCGGCTCCGCGTGGGTCAGGTTCATGCCGCCCTTGCCGGCCATCAAAAACTTGCGCCCGACCGACGGCATCGCGTCGTAGACGGCCACGCTGGCACCTTGCGCCGCCAGCACTTCGGCCGCCATCAGGCCGGCCGGACCGCCGCCGATGACGGCAACGTCGACGCTGGCTTGGGAAGGGGAGGAAGTGGCGGAAGAGGGCATCAGGAGGCTCGGCAGGGGGCGGGGTGTTTCCGCCGCGGATTATAGAGCCTGCGGCAGCGCTAGAATGACGCTTTGCCGCGCATCGCCATCATGACCTCCGCCACTCACTCCGCAGACACCGTCATCGCCGCCACCCGCCACTGGCTGGAGCGCGCCGTGATCGGGCTCAACCTGTGCCCGTTCGCCAAGAGCGTGTATGTGAAGGAGCAGGTGCGCTACGCGGTCAGCACCGTCACCGAAGCGCCGGACGTGATGGACGACCTGGAGCGCGAACTGCGCCTGCTGGCAGACGCCGACCCCGACCAGATCGACACCACGCTGCTGATCCTGCCGGATGCCGTGGCCGATTTTCTCGACTTCAACGACCTGCTGTATTTTGCCGAGCGCCTGCTCGGCAGCCTCGGGCTGGAAGGCACGCTGCAGATCGCCAGCTTCCATCCGCAGTACCAGTTTGCCGGGACCGAGCCGGACGATATCGAGAACTACACCAACCGCGCCCCGTATCCGATCCTGCACCTGCTGCGCGAGGACTCCATCGCCCGCGCGGCGGCGGCGTTCCCGGATGCGGCGGATATCTACGAGCGCAACCAGGCCACCATGCGCCGCCTGGGCCACGAGGGCTGGCAGCGCTGGATGGCGGGCGAGGACGAGCCCGGCAAAGGCTGATTACGCAGCCGACACCGGCGCGGTGAAGAAGCGCTCGCGCATCTCTTCCAGCCCCAGTCTTTCCAGCACCTCTTCCAGCCGCTCGGCCGGGCGGCGGCGCGGCAGGTCCTTGTACTGCGCGATGATCAGCTCGTTCTTCATCGAGTGTTCCCAGCCCACCAGCTCGGTCACGCTGACCTGGTAGCCATGCGCCTCCAGCTGCAGGCAGCGCAGCACATTGGTCACCTGGCTGCCGAACTCGCGCGTGTGCAGCGGGTGGCGCCAGATTTCCGTCAGCGGATTACCCGCCAGCAGCTTGCCCTTGTGCTTGCGCAGCACGCTGGCCACCTCGGCCTGGCAGCACGGCACCAGCACGATATGGCGGGCCTGCTTGGCCAGCGCAAAGCGGATCGCGTCGTCGGTCGCGGTATTGCACGCATGCAGCGCGGTGACGACGTCGACGGTGGGCGGCAGCTGCGGCGAGGTGATCGAATCCGCCACCGACAGGTTCAGGAACGACATCCCAGCAAAGCCCAGCCGCGCAGCCAGCGCCTGCGAGGTCTTCACCAGTTCTTCACGGGTTTCGATGCCGAAGATGTGTGAGTCGTCCTGCAGCGCCTTGAAGAACAGGTCGTAGAGGATAAAGCCCAGGTACGACTTGCCGGCGCCGTGGTCCACCAGCGTGACGCGGCCGCGCTCGGCCTTGACCTCCTGCAGCAGCGGTTCGATGAACTGGAACAGGTGGTAGACCTGCTTGAGCTTGCGCCGGCTGTCCTGATTCATCTTGCCGTCGCGCGTCAGGATATGGAGTTCCTTGAGCAGTTCGATGGACTGGCCGGGGCGGATTTCGTGGGTATTTGACATGAGGGGGACTGCGCAGGCTGCGGGACGCGGCGCGTCCCGGAATGCCGACAGTTTACCGAAAAGTCCCGCTTGGTCCCCGAGTGACGCTGGCCTCACCGGTGCGGGGCGCGGTGTGGTTGGCGCTTTCGCATCGCCGGCACGGACTCTCGGCGGGCTCGATCGAGCTTGCGAGCTGCTGTCGGATAAATGGTAAAAGTATTAAAAATGCTGCATTGTTACCGTCACGGGATGCCTGCGTTTCTCCGGGCGTCTGCCGCTCGGCTCCGGCGAAAGCGCGGCAAATGGTCAGAAACCGCCTGCCTTGGCCACCAGCGGCGGCGTGTCGCATCTGGATCAAGGCTGAATTCCGAAATCGGCAATGATCCTGAAACAACATAATTGACACGATTTGTGTCATGAATTCGAAATACGCAAATTTGGCAGACGGGATTGTCGGGATGAGGTGCCGGGCTGGCGGCGCAGGCCCGCGCGGCGGGACGTCCGGCGGCGCGGCGCGCCGCCGGAACAGTGCCCTCTACTGCAGGGAAGCGCATTTCCCGCCAAGAAATGCGAGGACTGAGGAAATGCCGTCGGTGGTGGCGGAGTAAATCATGAACCGCCCTTGCTGGCGGCTTTTAACCAACCCCGTCCTGACCAATTCCTTCAAATGGAATGTTACGGAAGAGGGAGTTAAATCGGAAGATGCGGAGATAATACCTGCCGGTATTCCTTCCGGTCCGGAATCGGCGAGCAGTAAAAATATCCTGAGCCGATTTTCCTGTGCTAACGCCCCCAGTATTTCCACTGCATTCTTTATATCCAGTTCTGCCATTTTTTTGCTTCTTTATTTTATGCCGCGGGCAGCTGGCAGGGGCGGTATGACTGCCCCGGTTCGCCTTGAAGTCCAGCAGGCAGGCCGCATGCGGCCTGCCGCCCGTGGCGCGGCTTGTCATCCGTAAATCAACGCTCAACAGCACCCCATTGCTGGCAATGTGCCGGTTCCGAGAATAGTTCGTATAACCTCCGCCCATTGTGAAGGATTACTTTTTGTTACATTCGGGGGAGTCCCTGGTAGGGTTATTTCAACGCTATTAAAAATATTGAAATTATTCCTCTTCGGCCCTAAGGAACCTTTTGATAGCATGCACGCCGCTGCTGCCGGATAACCGTTCGCATCAGTGTTTTCCTTTACATATGGCTTCCATATGAGGCGCCTTTCATATGGCGCAACCGTTTCTGTGCATTCCGATGGAAGGAGTCGTTATGACATTCGCAAATCTGCGCCGCAAGGCGCGTCAGCAAGGTCAGGGCATGACCGAATACATCATCATCGTGGCACTGATCGCCGTGTCCGCGATCGGCGTCTATGCCATGTTCGGCCAGACCATCCGCAACCAGACCGCGGGCCTCGCCCAGGAAATGGCCGGCAAGAACTCGGCATCCAAGCAGGCCATCAAGCAAGCCGGCAGCGCCGCGGACGATGCCAGCTCCAAGGCCAACCAGGGCAAGGGGCTGAACAACTACAACGTCGGCAACGACACGGGCAAGAACAACTAAGCGGCATCGCCGCCAGTTGCTCGCTGCGCTCCAGCACTCGCGATCCCGGAACATGGGCAAAACAGGTCTTGCGCATCGACGCAGCCGTCCCGGCCAGCGCGGTCAGGCACTCGCCTTCGCGCTGGTGTTCCTCGCCATCGGCGGGCTGGCCCTGTATCTCGCCTTCAACGCGAGCCAGCTGACCAGCGCCAAGACCAAGCTGCAGAACACGGCGGACGCAGCGGCCTATAGCGCCGCGGTGCTGCAGGCGCGCGACTACAACTTTGCCGCCTACGCGAACCGCGCGATGGTGGCCAACCAGGTGGCCGTGGCCCAGGCCGTGAGCCTTAAGTCGTGGATCGACGAGCTGAAGGGCACCTACACGGAAAACACCTGGATCGACACGCTGGTCAAGATCTTCTCCGACGGGCAGTTGCTGTGGACCACGCCCAAGCAACTGGGCAAGGCCGCGATCACGCCGGTGCGATCCGCCCTGAACACGCTGCTGCCGCCGCTGGTGACCGGGCTTGATGACATCATCGCCGCGCTCAGCATGGCGCAGCGCGCCTACCACGCGGGCACCATCGCCGCGGTACCGCTGGTGACCGACGAAGTCGCCAAGCGCAACCAGCCGGATTCGACGGTCAGTTCCGGCTACTTCTTTGGCCCGCGCTATGGCGTTCAGCTGGCCCGCTGGACCAAGTTCACCACCGTGACTGATCCGCAGAATCCCAAGCAGGGTTCGGCCACCGGCAAGGACCGCTTTGCCGACGTCACCACCGACGGCACCACGCTCGACGGCTTTTTGAAGGACCGCGGCTCGCCGCGCTCGCCGACGGCGGTCCCCACTGCCTACAAGGGCTGCAAGGGCGCGGTGGTGGCCATCATGGTGACCGTCGTCACGCATGATGGCGGCACGCATCTGCGCCGCGACAAGAAGGGCTGGGAAGCACTCGATGCCTCGCAGGCCAACGGCACGCTTGCCTGTGTCTGGGCCACGCCGGCCGGCCCGGTCGGGTTTGCGATTCCCACGGTGTCCAGTGTCGGGCGCGGCGGCGCGGCCAATGGCCCGGGCGGGCGCTATTCGGGCCGCTCCGGCTATGGCGGCTACAGCAACTTCGGCGGTTCGCTGCTGAACCCGCTGACGCTGATCGCCGCGCAGATGCAGTACTCGTCGGGCCCGGGCAAGACCCTGCACAACAAGCCCGCGGGGCTGCAGGAGTACGCCGACCTGAGCAACCAGCCCAAGCCTGGCACCGGGCCCGTGGACGATTTCAACCGCGCGCCCTCGATCACGATCGAGGCGCAGCGCCAGGACACTTCAGTCGTCACCAGTTCGCGCGTGCTGCCGGGCGGAGATCGCCTGACGCTGGACGGGCGCATGGCCGGCGGCATGATGCGCGCGCTGGCCAGCGGCAGCGCGTACTTTATCCGCCCGACCGACAGCGGCGGCATGGCGGGTGCGCTGCGCAGCGCGGCGGGGTGGCGGCGCGCCGATTCGCGCATCGAATACCCGAGCCTCTTCAATCCGTACTGGCAGGCATCGCTGACGCAGACCAGCGATCTCGAACGCGTTGCCGCGATCGCGGCACAGGGCAACTGAGGGAGCGGACATGCGCATGCGCAGGCCAGCCAGGCCGAACCGGGCAGCCGGACAGGCAATGATCGAATTCGTGATCGCCGCGATGACGGTGCTCGGCGTGCTGTTTCTCGGCATGGCGATGCTGGGCAAGTTCAGCGACGTGCGCAACAAGGCGCTGATGGCCTCGCGCTATGCCGGCTGGGAGCGCACGGTCTGGACCGTCGACCCGGGCTGGCGCGCGTCGCACGGCAGCTTCGCCAGCAAGGGCGACGAAGAGATCCGCAGCGAATTCGTGCAGCGCGTGCTGGGGCACGACCAGGCCGCGCTGGCGTCGAGCGACCGCACCGCGCGCCGCCTGCCCGGCGGCATGGCGCCGATGTGGAAGGACCATGCCGGCGTCGACATGCTGCGCAACTATGCCGACGTGACCCTGGGCAGCGGCGTCGACGAAACCCCGGCAGCCACGCTCAAGCCGATCACGGCTGCCATGGGTGCGGCCAACGCGGTCAGTGCCGGCTTCGACCTGGCCACGCGCAACCTCTACCGGGCCGAGGTGGGGTTGTCCGTCGCCGGCGACAACGCGGCCCTGCGCGCGCTGTGGCCGGGCTGGACCGGCTTCGGCATGCAGGACCACACCGTGCTGCTGACCAACGCCTGGACGCCCGAGGGGCGCAACGGCACGCTCGCCGTGATCAAGGAAGCGGTGCCCACCAGCAAGGGCGGCGTGATCGACACCGCGCTGACCGTCGGGCTGGCCGCCTTCGGGCCGGAAATCCTGAAACTGGACCTGGGCCGCATCCAGCCCGACGTGGTCCCCGCCGACCGCCTGGGGAGCCGCTGAGATGAAAGCCTGCATGCATGGCGTGCTGATGCGCTGCCTGGCCGCGCTGCTGCCGGCCGCGCTCGCCTGGTCCGCGGCGGCAGCGACCGCGACGGACTGCACGCGGCAGCCGGTTGCGCCTGCCAGGGCGCATGCGGTCGGCACCGACATGGTGGTCAACGGCCTGCCCACGCGGGTGCTGACGATGGAGTTCGCCGGCACCGCCGAAGCGGTCTCGGACGCGTGGCGCCAGTACTGGACGCGCGAAGGCGTGCCGGCGCGCGGGCAGCGGGCCGGCGGCCAGTACGTGCTGAGCGCGATCGACGGGCTTTGCCACTATGTGCTGTCGCTGGAGCCCAGGCCCGCGCCGGGCGGGCATGTGGCGGGCATCTTCTCGGTCAGCAAGCTGGCGCCGGTGGCGTCCGGCACCGGGCTGGGCGACCTGGGCCTGCCGCCCGGCGCCAAGGTCCTGTCGGATGTCCAGAGCACGGACCGCGGCCAGCGCGGGCGCACCCTGGTGGTCCGGCTGCCCGGCAACGCGCAGGCGGCGCGGCAGCGCGCCGCCGAGCGGCTGGCGGCGCAGGGCTGGAGTTCGGTGGTGCAGATGCCCGCGCCCGTGGCCGACGGTTCGGGCCGCATCGAGGGCCTCACGCTGGCCATGCAGCGGCAGCAGGAACGCATGGATGCCACCTTTGTCGACCGCGCCGGCCAGACCGACGCGGTGATCACCGTGGCGCGGCCGGAGTAGCGCGATGGCAATCCGTAGCAGGCGCCAGCGCGGGCAGGCCGCGTTCGAATACATCGTCATCACGCTGCTGGTCGTTGCCGTGCTGGTCGCCGGCGGCGACAACTCGGTCATCAGCATGCTGGCCGCGGCGTTCAGGTCCTTCTTTCAGGCATACAGCTTTTCCCTGTCACTTCCCTGACGCACCGCCAGCGGGCGGCGTCTGGCTACTGCAAGCACATTCATGCTGAAGAAAATCAAGATTCATTCAATCATCGGGAATCCCTGGGTCGTCCTCGTCATCGCCGTGCTGGTCGCCGGCCTGCTGACACTGTGGATCTACCGCTTCCTGAGCGGGCGCGAAGCGGCACTGAAAGAGCAGCTGGCCGCGCAACTGAACGAGGGCCGCCGCGTGGCTGTCATGGTGCCGGTGCGCAACGCCGCGCCGGGCACGGTGATCGACGGCAATGGCTTCGCGGCACGGGAGATTCCGGCCGACCTGGTCTACGAAGACATGATCCTGGCGAGCAGCTTCGACAAGGTGGCGAACCTGCGCCTGGTGCGCCAGGTGCGGCAGGGCCAGCCGGTGCGGCGTGCCGACGTTGAAGCGCTGCAGTCGCGCGATTTCTCCGACCTGCTCAAGCCCGGCAAGCGCGCCTTCACCATCGAGGTCGACATGGTCAACTCGACGGCCAAGATGCTCAAGCCTGGCAACCATGTCGACCTGTTCCTGATCAGCTCCACCTCGCCCACTGCGGCAGGCACCGACAAGCAGACCGCGCGGCTGCTGATGTCGGACATGCTGGTGCTGGCCACCGGCCAGGACGTGCGCCCGCGCGACTATGGCGAAGCCATGGCGGCGCAGGCCGCGGAAGGCGCGGAGGGCGTGGACACCAACCCGGATTACGACAGCCTCACGCTGATGGTGTCGCCCGAACAGGCGGCGCGGCTGGCGCTGGCGCAGAAGGTCGGCAGCCTGCGCGCGGTGCTGCGCAATGCGGCCGACAAGACCGCGACCCCGCAGATCGCGGTCAGCGAGCACGCGCTCTTCGCCGGTGGCGACGAAGCGGCCATCGAATACATCGTCGGTGGCCGTTCCGCGGGCGCCAACATGATCTCCAAGCTGCCTACCGCGCAGGACATCGGCAACGCCATTTCTTCGGCGCTGGCCAATGGCGGGTCCATGGGCGGTTCCGCGGGCGGCATCGCCCAGGCCCAGCAGGGCGCCGTTGCCAATGCCGCCAACGCCATGGCGGGCCGGCCGGCCTCGCGTTGAGCGCGGCGGTGCACGACATCGGATTATCCAGAACACCAACTGACGGAACACGCAATGGATGGGTCTTTCGCGCAGCGCGGCGGCATCGCCGGGCGCCTGCAGGCGGTCACGGTACACGGAGCACCGGACGGGAAAACGGGTAAGGGGGCGCGCCATGCGGTGCGCGGGGGTATGGCAGCACTGGCGGCAGCAGCGTTGGCCTCGGGAGCCTGGGCCGCCGAGCCCGTGACCACCGCGGCCCGCACAGGCGCGCAGCCGCCGTCGTACGAGCTGCCGGCGCGCTTTGGTGCGATCGAGCTGTTCAAGGGCGAGGTGCGCGCGCTCGAGGTGCCGGGCACCATCAAGCGCGTGGCCATCGGCAATGGCGCGCTGGTCAGCAGCACCGTGGTCGACGGCCGCCTGCTGCTGCTGGCCGAGGAGATCGGCACCACCAGCCTGATCGTCTGGAACGAGCGCGGCGTGGCGCTGCAGGGCAAGCTGCGCGTGGCGCCGGCCGATACCGCCGACGTGGCCCAGCGCCTGCGGGCGTCGCTGGGCAGCGTGCGCGGCCTGAAGATCGAGGTGGTCGGTCCCAGCGTGGTGCTGTCGGGCATCGTCGATCCGCAGATGGTGCCGCTGATCAAGACCGCCACCTCGGGCCTGGACAGCGTGGTCAACCTGGTGCGCGCCGACGAGGGCGATGCGCTGAAGAAGACCGTGCACTTCAAGGTGCACATCATGGAGATCACCCGGCGCGGCATGGAGAAGCTTGGCATTGCCTGGCAGCAGAGCTTCAACGGCCCGCAGATCGCGTTCGCGGGCAATCCGGTGCACACCGGGCGCTATCGCACGCTGCCGTCCACCGATGCGGCCACCTTCACCGATACCCCGAGCCAGGTGGCCGGCGCCGCCAGCGGCTTCTATCTCGGCATTGCCACGACCATCTTCTCGCGCATCAACCTGGCCATTTCCGATGGCGATGCCTACGTGCTCGCCGCGCCGGAGCTCAACAGCAAGAGCGGCGGGCTGGCCACCTTCCTGGCCGGCGGCGAAGTGCCGATTCCCAAGGCCGGCGCGTTCGGCACCACCGACGTCGACTACAAGCCGTACGGCATCAAGCTCAACATCCGCCCGGCGGTGAACGTCGACAATGTCATCTCGACCACGCTGGAAACCGAGATCAGCCAGATCGACCCGTCGGTATCGTTCGGCGGCTTCCCGGCCTTCCTGACGCGCCGCACCACCTCCGAGACCTCGATCCGCGCGGGCGAAACGCTGGCGATCTCGGGGCTGGTCAATGCCGACGCATCCAAGGCCGTCGACAAGGTGCCGCTGCTGGGCAGCATCCCTATCCTCGGGCGATTGTTCCGTTCCGACGAATTCCGCAACAACAAGAGCGACCTGGTGATCTTTGTCACCCCGGTCGTCTATGACCCGGCCAGCCCGGAGAACGCCGCGCTGCTGCAGCGTGGCGCGGATGTCGATGCCAACTACCGCCACCGCTTCGGCGAGCCAAGCCCGCTGCCCGCTGCGAATGCCGTGCGTGAGCAGGAAGTGATGGAGCAGAAGCGGCCGCCGCTGCCCCCGCCCGGCGTCGATCCGATGAACGGAGGCTGATCCGGCCATGCTCAATATCCGCCTGCAGCAGCGCAATGGCAGCGCCGAGGTGATCCATGTGAAGGGGCCGGGCTGTACCATCGGCAAGGATCCCGGCTGCGACATCGTCCTCAAGGGCCTGCTGATCGGCAAGGTCCACGCCCGCATCGAAGGACACAACGGCGGCTGGTATATCGAGGATCAGGGCGGCATTGCCTCGACGCTGATCAATGGCGACCCGGTCACGCGCTATGGCCCGCTGGCGGCGGCCGACCAGATCGAGATCGGCGGCTTCGTGCTGTCCGTCGTGGCCGAGCCGGGGCGAGCGGGAGCGGGCGTGGCGGCGCAGCCATCGCCGCAGCAGCACCACGCCCAACCACCACAGGATGCCGCGGCGCCTCAACCGGTGGTGCCGGTGCCCATGCCTGTGCCGCCTCCGTCGCCGCCGCGGGAGGCGGTGACCCTGTCGCCATCGCCCCAGGCAAGCGTGCCGGTGCCGCGCGAAGCGGTGCCCGCACCCAGGCCGCCGGCACCTGCGCCGAAGCCAGCGCCGGTGGCCGCCAAACCTGCGCCGGTGGCGCCGCTCGACGAGGCCTTGCGCGCACCCATCAACTCGCCGCGCGGCGTGGAACTGCGCAAGCAGGCGCACCAGCGCCTGATCGCTGCGCTCGACCTGCGCCGCGTCAACGTCGCGCGCATGGCCGAGGACGAGCTATGCGAACTGGTCGGCTCGCTGCTCGACGACATCCTCAAGGAGAGCGTGTTCCGCAGCCAGGAGATCCCGCTGGACGCGCTCAAGCAGAGCGTCTTTGACGAAGTGATCGGGCTGGGTCCGCTCGAAGAGCTGCTGGACGATGACGCGGTCTCGGAAATCATGGTCAACTGCCATGACGAGATCTTTGTCGAGCGCGCCGGCAGGCTGACGCGTTCGCCGGTGATCTTTACCGACGACCGCGCCGTGCTGGGCGCCATCGAGCGCATCGTCGCGCCGCTGGGACGGCGCATCGATGAAAGCTCGCCGATGGTCGATGCGCGCCTGCCCGATGGCTCGCGCGTGAACGCGGTGATCCCGCCGCTCGCCCTCAAGGGGCCGAACATCACCATCCGGAAGTTCTCGCGCAAGAAGCTCAGGGGCGAAGACCTGGTCGGCTTCGGCTCGCTGTCGCCCGAGATGCTGGAGTTCCTGCGCACCGCCGTGGAGCGGCGCGCCAATATCGTGATCTCCGGCGGCACGGGCTCAGGCAAGACCACGCTGCTGAACGTGCTGTCCAGCTTCATCCCGGATGACGAACGCATCGTCACGGTCGAGGATGCGGCCGAGCTGCAGCTGTCGCAGCCCAACCTGGTGTCGCTGGAGGCGCGGCCGCCCAATATGGAAGGCAAGGGCGCGGTGACGATCCGCGACCTGGTCAAGAACTGCCTGCGCATGCGCCCGGACCGCATCGTCGTCGGCGAATGTCGGGGCGGGGAAGCGCTGGACATGCTGCAGGCCATGAATACCGGCCATGACGGCTCGCTGACCACGGCCCACGCCAACTCGCCGCGGGACTGCCTGTCGCGTCTTGAGGTGATGACGCTGATGGCGGGGCTGGACCTGCCGGTGCAGGCCATTCGCGAACAGGTCTGCTCGGCGGTCGACGTGATCGTGCAGCAGACGCGCTTCTCCTGCGGTTCGCGGCGCGTGACGCATATCACCGAGGTCAGCGGCATGGAAACGGGCGTGGTGCAGCTGCAGGACGTGTTCATGTTCCGCGAGGAAGGCTACGGTGCCGACGGCAAGGTCAAGGGGCGCTATGTCGCGACCTCGTATATCCCGGATTTCTACCAGGATCTGATCCGGCGCGGCATCCAGGTCAATACGGGCAT
Source organism: Cupriavidus sp. FW305-26 (assembly GCF_058787975.1). Classification (NCBI taxonomy): domain Bacteria; kingdom Pseudomonadati; phylum Pseudomonadota; class Betaproteobacteria; order Burkholderiales; family Burkholderiaceae; genus Cupriavidus; species Cupriavidus sp. FW305-26. The sequence continues at coordinate 23,599 of NZ_JBYTAH010000049.1, read as the reverse complement.
CTTCACCGCCCGCGACGAGTAAGGAGGCAATATGAACCTTGCCCTGGTGCTGTGCGGCGCCTTCCTGATGACCGTGCTGATTGCGTGGGCCGTGCTGTCGCAGGGCAAGCGCTGGTTCGTGCGGCATACGCAGACGCTGGCGACCGAGGTCGAGGCCTCGCTGGCCGATCTCTTTATCTTCATCAATATGCGGCAGGTGGCCGGCATCTCGGTGGTGGCGGTGTTCGCGCTGCCGCTGCTGACCTGGCTGGTATCGCAGAACGTGTTCTTCGCGATGCTCAGCATTCCGGTGAGCCTGCTGCTGCCGCGCGCGCTGGTGAAGAAGATGCAGCGCAAGCGCCTGATGGCCATCGAAGACCAGATGCCCGACGCGCTGCTGATGATGTCGAGCGCGCTGCGCGCCGGCGCCAGCTTCCCGATGGCGCTGGAAAGCGTGGTGGCGGAGTCGCGCCCGCCGATCTCGCAGGAGTTCGACCTGCTGATGCGCGAAGTCCGGCTTGGCGTGGACCTGATGGACGCGCTGCGCAATATGGAAAAACGCATTCCAGTGCCCGACTTCCTGATGGTGACCGCGGCCATCACGATCTCGCGCGAGGTGGGCGGCAACCTGGCCGAGACGCTGGAGTCGGTGGCGCGCACGCTGCGCGAGAAGCATCAGATGGAAGGCAAGATCCGCGCGCTGACCGCGCAGGGCAAGATGCAGGGCCTGGTGATGACGGGCTTGCCGCTGTTCCTGATCGTGGTGCTGAACCACATGGAGCCGGTGGCGATGGCACCGCTGTTCAGTTCGCCGATCGGCTGGGGCACGCTGTCCGTGATCGCGGTGATGGAGCTGCTTGGCTACAAGGCGATCAGCAAGATCACCCATATCGATGTCTGACCGGGGCCGACCATGATGCTTGTTGTTGCCTTCGCCCTTGCCGCCGGCCTGGTCGGCGTGCTCGCCGCCACCACCATGGCCATGCGCCGCCTCACCGTGGCCGTTCCCGACGAGGCGCGCGACTACCTCGACCCGTTGCCGCCGTCGCTGCGCGCGGTCTGGCCGGTGGTGCGCTTCTTCGACCACCATCTCGTCTGGATCACGCCGAAGTCGCTGCGCGCCGCGGTGGACGAGCAACTGCGCCTGACGGGCATGTCGTTCCTGATGACGGCGCGCCAGTTCCTGTCGCTGTCGATCGTTTCGGCGCTGGCGTTCTGCCTGCTGGCGGGCATAGCCATGCTGGGGCTGGGCGTGTTCTCGCCGCTGCTGTTGCTTGCCGCCAGCGCGCTGGGCTTCTTCTATCCGCGCATCTGGCTACGCGACGTGCGCAAGCGCAACCTGCTGCAGGTCACGCGCCACCTGCCGGTGTTTCTGGATTTCCTGACACTGAGCGTAGAGGCCGGCCTGAACATCAACGGCGCCCTGCTGCAGGCGGTGGAGAAGGGGCCTGAGGGCCCGCTGCGGCGCGAGTTCGAGCACGTGCTGCGCGACCTGAAGTCGGGCCTGAGCCGCGCCGATGCGCTGCGCCGCATGGATGACCGCCTGCGCGTGAAGGAGGTCACCAATTTCGTCGGTGCCGTGATCCAGGCGGAGCGCATGGGCTCGGGGCTGGCCGCCACGCTGCGCTTCCAGTCGGAGCAGCGGCGCACCGAGCGCTTCCAGCGCGCGGAGAAGCAGGCCATGGAAGCGCCGGTCAAGCTGATCTTTCCGCTGGTGGTGTTTATCTTCCCGGTCACCTTTATCGTGCTTGGCTTCCCGATCGTGATGAAGTTTATGCAGGAAGGGCTGCTGTGAGGCAGGCGCGCCTCTACCTGCGGGCCGGCCACAGCACGCTCGACACCGGCGTGCGCGTGTCGGTGGCGGCCACTGCGCGCGAACGCATGACGGGGCTGCTCAGCCGCGATTCGATGGCACCGGACGAAGCCTTGCTGCTGTCCCCCTGCGGCGCAGTCCACACCTTTGGCATGCGCATGGCGATCGACGTGGTGTTTCTCGACAAGCGGCAGCGCGTGCTGGCGGTGCACCCGTGCGTGGGACGCCTGCGCGTGCGTGCCCACTGGCGCGCGCGCCAGACGCTTGAGCTCGGCGCGGGGCGCGCGGCGGCATTGGGGATTGCGCCGGGCCAGAACCTGGAACTGCGGGAGGAGGGGCCATGACGCACCAGCAAAAGCACGCGGCGCGGCGCGGGGCACGGGGACAGTCCGCGGTGGAATTCCTGATCATCGCGCCGGCGCTGCTGCTGCTGTGCCTGGGCGTGATCCAGTTCGGGCTGCTGTACCAGGCCAAGGCCACGCTAGACCACGCCGCCTTGCAGGCCGCGCGCGAAGGCGCCGTCGACCACGGCCGGCTGGCCAGCATGCGCAAGGGGCTGGCGCTGGGGCTGACGCCGCTGTTCGTGCGCTCCGCCGACCGTACCGCGCATGCCACCGGCTATGCCAAGGCCCAGTTCGAGGCCCGCACCCAGGCCAGGATCGACGTGCTGAACCCGACGCCGGCGGCGCTGCAGGATTTCGGGCGAAGCGGCTACTACGCCGGCAAGACCACGCGGGAGATCCCCAACGACAGCCTGATGTACCGCGCCACCAGCGCGGGGCCGTCCTCTGGCGTCAATATCCAGGACGCCAACCTGCTGAAGATCCGGGTCACGTACTGCTACGAAATGTTCGTGCCGTTTGCCGACCGCACCATCTACTCGCTGGTCAACGGCATCCGGAATTTTGTTGCGACCGGTTCGTACCGCGGCATGGAGGTCCCGACCACGCCCAATTTCTGCACCGGACGGGCCACGCTGGCGTCGGAATGGCGCATCCCGCTCGAGTCCGAGGCGATCGTGCGGATGCAATCGCCGTATCGCGGCAACTGACGCATCTGCAGTCGCCGTTTTTGTAAGTATTTGTGAAAATTTGCCGGGATATGCCCGAAGACACCGATGCCAGAATCGACAAGGTCGACAAAATTGCCGAAGCGGGGTTGTTTGGCGTTGCTGTTGTTGTGTAACCTCGGGTTCGTGCCGCAACCGGCGCTGGCGGCGATGGAGGTTTCTCGCTCCGAAGGCGTGCAGATCATCACCACGCGGCGTGCGCCGCCGGCGGTGAGCGGCGCCGTGCCGGCGTCGGCAGCGCGGGCTCCGGCGGCTTCCGCGCCCCAGGCAGCGGCACCGTCCGCACGCGGCAACGCGCCCGACCTGGCGCAGGCCGCCGTCGCGGGGGCCGCGCAGGCGGCGATTCCGAGCGTGGCGGCCAGCGATGAGCGCGAGCTGGTCAAGCGTGCGCTGGCCGAAGAGCAGCGCGGCATGAACGAGGCGATCGCGAACTACGCGCGCGCCAGCAAGGCCGGAGCCAGCCCGGAAACACTGGTGCCGCTGGAGCGCGAAGTCCGCGTGCGGCTGCAGAAGATCGACATGCTGATGCGCGCCCCGCATTGAGGCGCGTACCGGACAGGCCGGCATCACAAAAAGAAGAAGGGGAAGTACCTTGAAGGGAATGACGTTTGGACTGACGACCCGCAAGGCCGCCATTGGCCTGGGCGTCGTGGCCCTGCTGGCCTTGGCGGGCTGCAAGAAGAAGCCTGCTGACAGCGCCGCTGCGCAAGGCGATGCGCAGCCCGCGCCTGCAGCGGCATCGGCGCAGCCCGTGGCATCGGCGCCGGCAACGCCCGCGCAAACCAACGTTGCCGGGCTGTGGTCGGGCGCGTTCGTGGTCAACCGCGACAAGGAAGACCGCTCGTGGTATCCGCTGCTCAATGAGATTCCGGACCATGCCGGCTTTATGCGCAACGGCAGCCGGCAGGAGCTGGTGATTGCGCTGGCGCAGGCCTCGTCCGTCGACGTGCTGCGCTTCCGCGGCCTGTCCGATGCCGGGGCGCGCAGCAATGCGCGCCATGCCCGCGTCGAAGCCTCGGCCGGCGGCACGCAAGGCCCCTGGACCGTGATCTACGATGCGGACCTGCCGGGGCAGGACGGCTACGATACCCGCGTGCCGCTGGCCCAGCCCGTCAAGGCCGGGGCCCTGCGCCTGACGCTTACCGGCAACCGCTGGCCGGGCGACCAGGACGAGGGCCAGATCGGCCTGCAGCAGTTCATGGCCTACGGCAAGCCCGAGGCCGCGGCCGACAAGGTGCGCCAGGTGGGCGGCATCTACCAGTTTCCGGTGGAATTCGGTTCGTCCGGCTACGTGCTGCTGCACCAGGACGGCGCCGCGGTGGAAGGCTGTTACGTGGAAGGCGACTACAGCAACAAGCAGATGAAGATCACGCAGGTGCTGGGAACGATTTCCGGCGGGCTGGAAAACGGCGCCCTGCTGGCCTTCCGGCGCACCACCGAGGGCGCGCCTGAGAAGGGCGCCATGGCCTTCAGCCCCGACGGCAGCCATGCCTACGCGGCGCTGGTGAAGGGCGATGCCCGCACCTTCGACAGCGTGCGCGAGGCCGGCGGCTGGCGCCTGGCGGACAAGGCGCCGCCGTGCTTCCCGAAGGCCGAGGCCGCCCCCGATCCCATCGGCCAGGCGCTGGAAGGCGCGGGCCGCGTGCAGCTCTACGGCGTCAACTTCGAAACCGATTCCGACGTGCTGAGCGCGGCGGCCCGGCCGCTGCTGGACCGTGCCGCCAAGGCGGTGCTGGCGCACCCCGACTGGCGCCTGCGCGTCGAGGGGCATACCGACAGCACCGGCGGCGACGCGCGCAACCAGCCGCTGTCCGAGCGCCGCGCCGCCGCCGTCAGGCGCTATCTGGAAAGCGCCGGCGTGCCCGCCGACCGGCTCGATGCCAAGGGCTATGGCGCCACCCATCCGCTGATGCCCAACGACACGCCGTTCGGCCGCGCGCAGAACCGCCGCGTGGAGCTGGCCAAGCAGTGATGCCTGCGCTCGTGGCCGCGCCGGCGCGCGGTGTGGTGGCGGCAATGCTGGTGGCGGGCGCGGTGCCGGCCGGCGCCGAGATCGTGATGCATGCCGACCGCGGCAGCGGCGTGACCTTCCTCACGTCGCGCAGCGCCGCGCCGGCACGGCTGGCGTCCACCGCGGCGCCCGCGGCATTGCCAGCGCGGGCGTTTATCGGGCTGCCAACGCTGGCGGCGGCAAAGGCCGCGGTCGTCAGCGCCAAGTCCCCACCCTCTGAGCTGGTTGCCCTCGCGCACCGCGCGGCGCAGGCCGCGGCGGTGGACCCGCATCTGCTGATGGCCATGGTGGAGGTGGAGTCGGGCTGGAACCCGCAAGCCACCTCCGACAAGGGCGCCATCGGCCTGACGCAGCTGATGCCGGCCACGGCTCGCATGCTGGGCGTGACAGATGCCTATGACCCGGCCCAGAACCTGCAGGCCGGTGCGTCCTACCTGGGCGGCCTGCTGTCGCGCTTCAACGGCGACACCAGCCTGGCCCTGGCCGCCTACAACGCGGGCGAAGGCGCGGTGCTGCGCCACGGGTCGCGCATCCCTCCGTTTGCCGAGACCCAGGCCTACGTGCCGCAGGTGCTGGGCCGCTATGCGCGCTTGCGCGGCGGCCAGGACGGCAGCGCCGCGGCGCCCTTGCGCCAGCCGGCGTCGCCGGCGCAGCACGGCGGCCTTGCCATTGTCTCGTATCAGAACCCCCCGCCTCCGCGGTGAAGAAAAAGGAGAAGTCATGATGTCGTACTGGATTCCGCGTGCCTGCCTGCCGGTCATGCTGGCGCTGGCCGTTGCCGGCTGTGGCAAGGAAGAAGGGCGTTCCGTAGCGGCCAGCGATGCCTTGCCGAAGGCCTGCCAGGAAGCCGAGGCCGCGCAGCGCGCCTGCACCGAGAACATGGCGGCCAAGCTCGACAAGTCGGGGCAGGCCGCGGCCGCCCAGACCCTGCGCGACGGGCTGCCCGGCGAGCTGGAATCGATCCGCACGCGCTGGGCCGGCGTCTCCGACAAGGATGGCCTGGCGCAGTCCTGTGCGACGGTGCGCGACAGCTTCCGCGACATGCCGCAATGCAAGGACTGACTGCCGGTGCTTTGCTGAACTGACCAATGGAGAGGCGACAGATGCCGAAGAATTCCGACCGCGCTAGCGCGCGGCAATCCCTGGACCGCCGCACGGCGCTTGGCGCAAGCGTGGCCTTCGCTGCGCTGCTGCTGCCGGCAGCCGCAGCGGCCGGCGTTTGCGATGCGCCGTGGATGCATGACGGCGGCGAGATCCGCATGACCATGCAGGGCGGTGCGCCGGGCACGGCGACCATGTCCGTGTCCGGCGTGCGCAAGTCGGGCAAGGGCCAGTGCAATGCCAATATCAGCGTCGTGTCGAATGTGGCCGCGGCCGGCTCGGGCAACGAGACGCGGCTGGACTACACCATGGCGGTGATCGAAGACCGCCTGTCCATCTCGCGCGGCGGCGCGCCGGGCAAGGTCGAGGGCAAGAGCGCCGCCGGCACGGCATCGGGCATGCTCGACAGCAGCGCGGTCGGGACCCTGGCCTATGGCGGCGTCATTGAAGCGGAAGGACAGCGGCTGCCGGGCGAATCGCAGACGGTGCGCATGGACCTGCAGATGACCGCCGCCGGCCAGAGCGCCGGCCAGGCCAGGATCCCGTCCGCCAAGGTCACCATCGGCGGCAAGGTCGTCGGCAAGCGCGCGACCATCCCCACCCGCCTCGGCCAGAAATCCTGCTGGCCGGTCCGCTACGAGCGCAGCACGACCATGGCGCCGGTCACGGTGGCGGGCCACACCGTGTCGGTGCCGCCGGCGAGCGCCAGCGTTACGGACTGGTACTGCCCCGACATGGGCCTGGTCATGAAGCAGGAGGTCGTGCAGAACGGCCAGACCGGCACCATCGAGGTGGTCTCGGTCAAATAGCCCGGACATCGTCCGGATCGTCCCCCAGGCTTCTCCACGAAGGCGATGGCAGCCCGGCCGACGCGGCAAGGTGTGCGCTAAAGTTCTCCGCGCTGCTGCCGTTGGTTTATGGATCGATAACAAGCGGAGCGCCGGCACCCGCCGCGCGGCTGCACAAGACGATTCAGGGGACGCATGACGCATGAGTCGGGTTTGCGCCTGGAGCTTGCCGAGCCAGGCGAGCAGGTGCATGCGCGCTACACGCCGCAGCCAGGCAGGCTGCCGCCGGACCAGGCCAGCCTGCGCCAATGCCTGGACAGCCTGGGCTGGGCCGGGGCGCGGCTGGATGCGCGCGCGGTGGCGCAGTTCCTGGCGCAATGCCAGCGCGCCGAGCATGAGATCGATGCCACCATCGGTGCGCTGATCGACGGCGCGTTCGAGCTCGACATCACCGCCGACGGCCTGGCCGTGCGGCTGACGCTGCTGCCAGCCGAAGGCGGCCGTCCGGTCGGCGCGGAGGACATCCGCTGCGCCGCGGCGGCGCGCGGCGTGGTGGCGCCGATCCAGACCCTGGCACTGGACGCCGCGCTGGCCGAAGGCCGTTGCGAGCTGCGCACCATTGCCGCCGGCGTCGCGCCGCGCCAGGGTGAGCCGGCGCGCTTCATCAACCTGCTCGAACCGCGCAAGCCGGCGCAGCCTGACGACGAGGCCGGCAAGGTCGACCTGCGCGACCTGGGCAACCTGCTGCTGGTCAGCCCCGGCACGCCGCTGATGCGGCGCGTTCCGGCGGTGCGCGGCAATGACGGCGTCGACGTATTTGGCAAGCCCGTCGCCGCCGATCCGGTCGATGACCCGCCCTTTGCCGAAGGCCTGACCGGCGCTGCCGCCGATGCCGACGATGCGGAGCTGCTGCGCGCGGTGATCGCAGGATCGCCGGTGGTGGGCGTGCACGGCATCTCGGTCAGCCCCGTGGTGCAGGTGGAATCGGTCGACCTGCACTCAGGCAACGTGGCGTTCGACGGCACGCTGCGCGTGTCGGGCGACATCCGCACCGGTATGTCGGTCAACGTCAGCGGCGACGTGGTGGTCGAGGGCACCATCGAAGCCGCCAATGTCGAGGCCGGCGGCAATGTCATCGTCAAGGGCGGCATCATCGGCAAGGCCGACACCGGCCGCACCGAAGGCGGCATCAGCCGCGCCAGCGTGCGCTGCAAGGGCGCGGTGAAGGCGCGCTTTATCGAAAACGCCGTGGTCGAGGCCGGCACCGAGGTCAACGTCGAAAGCGGCATCCGGCAGAGCGATGTTGCTGCCGGCGAGCGCATCGTGGTGGGCGGCACCGGCGCGCAGGGCAGCATCAGCGGCGGCCGCAGCCGTGCCTTGCTGGCGGTGCGCGCCGCGGTGCTGGGCGCACCGGCCGGCACCGCCACCAGCATCCAGGTCGGCCTGAATCCATTTGCCGACGCACAGCGCGCCGCGCTGGAAGCCGAGCGCCGCGGCATGCTGGCAGAGCAGAACAAGGTCAAACAGCTGGTGGACTTCTTTGCCAAGCATCCCGAGAAGGCCGTTGGCGACCTGCGCGAGAAGGCGCGCGCGACACTGTTCAAGCTGTCGCGTGACCTGTTCGAGCTGGAGGCACGCTTGACCGAACTGGGGCAGCAGATGCAGCCGGCCGCCGAGGCCGTGATCGACGCCGCGCGCCGCATCCATGGCGGCGTCACGCTGCAGGTAGGCAGCCGCGTGCTCAAAGTGATGGAAGACAAGCCTGGCGGCCAGATCCGCCTGGTCGACGACCGCATCGCCGTCAACTGAACGCGCGCTGTTATCCGCGGGGATTTGTACTATGCTGCAGTTATGTCCTGGGGTGCCGCAGGATGGGCGAGAGAGCTAGAGTCGGGCAGTGAATGAAGAAGCGGATCAGCACTCTGCGGAAGCGTTACACGGAACCAACTCACGTGGCACTGGAATAACCGGAAGGCCAGCCAGCAAGGCTGGCCTTTCTGCTTTCCGTGACAGCTGCCAGGCGAACTACACTGAAGGTGCAACCATTACCCAAAGGAGGTTGCTATGGCCGCGACCTTGATTACCGCGCTGGTCCTGATCGCCCTCGTTGCGTGCGCCGCATTTGCCATCTGGATGTTGCGGGAAAAGAACCCGACGCTGCTGCAGCAGCAGGAGCAGTCAGTGCGCACATGGTTTGATCACATGATCCATCGCCACTGACGCCTGGCGATTGGCTTTCGTGCAGCCCGCCGCAACGGCGGGCTTTTTCATGGGCTGGGGTTTATGCCGCCCGCAAACGCAGTTCATGCAAGCCGCTGCGCTCCACCCGGGTGCCGAGTGCCCGTCCCTCGTCTTCAAACATGGCCTGCAGCCACGCCATATCCACTTCGCGCGCGTAGGCCAGACGGAAATGGCTGCGCCGCAACGGCACCAGCCGCAGGTCGGCGCTGCCGCCGGCATCGAAGCTGACAAAGGCCATCAGCGCCAGGTCCGGCCGGTATTCGTCGTAGCCACCGATGCCTTCGTAGTCGTTGATGAAATCGCCGCAGCCGTACAGGATCGGCTTGCCGGCATGCAGCTCAATCCCGAGCGGATGATGCGAGGAATGCCCGTGCACGATGTCGATTTCGCCGCCCTCTACCAGCGCGCGGGCGAAGGAGCGTTGCGCGGGGTCGATGTGGTAGCCCCAGTTCGGGCCCCAGTGGATCGATACCACCACGATGTCGCCGGCACGCCTGAACTTGCGCACCTGCGCGGCAATGCGTTCGCGCGATGCCACCGACCAGTCTTCCAGCAGGTTCACGCCGGAATGTCCGGCGCTGGCGCGCCAGGCCGCGGGGGTGCCGGCATTTTCCATGGCGAGGGCCAGCACCAGCACGCGGCCGCCGCCGGGCCGCGGCAGCAGTGCGGCGTGCGCCGCGCTTGCCTCGTCGGGGCCGGCGCCGGCATGGGCGATATGCGCGCCGTCCAGCGCTGCCAGCGTATCCGTCAGGCCCGCGCGTCCCCAGTCCATCACATGGTTGTTGGCCAGCACCGCGCAGTCGATGCCGGCGGCCTGCAGGCAGGCGACATTGCCCGGATGCATGCGATAGTGCACCGCCTTGCCGGGCCAGACATCGTCGCTGGTGGTGATGGCGGTTTCCAGGTTGACGATGCGCGGCCGCGCAGCGCGGCTTTCCAGTTCCGCCAGGGCATCGCCCCAGGGGTATTCCGGCGCGGCGGGGCGTGCGATCGGGCCGGCCTTATGCTCGGCCAGGCGCACGTAGTCGAGCGCTGAATGTACATACGATTCATGCAGCAGCGGCTGGCTCGGATGCGCGAGGATCTGGTCGATGCCGCGCCCGGTCATCACGTCGCCGCACAGGAACAGGGGAGGGTGGCTGGCTGTGTTCATGGTGCGGACGGACGGCGCGAGGGCGCCGTCCCGGCTGTTCATTCATGATAGGCCGGCAGGGTGGCGGGGCGGCATGAACGCGTTGCGGCACTTGCCATGGGGATTGTGCGCGTGGGGCCAGAGCCCCATTTACATTCAAGCGGTGACTGCCTTAAATGATGTAGTCATCGGTCCTCGTGGCCATTTCCCTGCACCCAGACGCCGCGCGCCGTCCGATGTTTCCAACCAGCATCGGGAGGCACACTATGGCCCAGCCATCGCAGGAACACATTGAGGCACTCAAGGCGCAGCTGCGCGGGCGCCTGCTGCAGCCGGACGACAGCGGCTACGACGAAGCGCGCCGCATCTGGAACGCGATGATCGACCGCCGTCCGCCACTGATCGTGCAGGCCGCGGGCGCTGCCGACGTGATCGCCGCGGTCAACTTCGCGCGCGACCATGGCGTGCTGCTGTCGATACGCGGCGGCGGCCACAATATCGGCGGGCTGGCGATCTGCGAGGACGGCATGGTGCTGGATCTGTCGCAGATGAAATCCGTGCGCATCGATCCCCACGCGCAACGCGGCTATGTGGAGCCCGGCGCCACGCTGCGCGATTTCGACCATGAGGCGCAGGCCTTTGGCCTCGCCACGCCACTGGGCATCAACTCCACCACCGGCGTGGCCGGGCTGACGCTCGGCGGCGGCTTCGGCTGGCTCAGCCGCAAGTTCGGTACCACCGTCGACAACCTGGTATCGGCACAGGTCGTGACCGCCGACGGCAAGCTGGTGCGCGCCAGCGCCGACGAGAACGCCGACCTGTTCTGGGCGCTGCGCGGCGGCGGCGGCAACTTCGGCGTGGTGACGATGTTCGAGTTCCGGCTGCACCCGGTCGGCCCCGAGATCTATGGCGGGCTGATCGTCTATCCGCTGGAACAGGCCGCCGCGGTGTTGCCGGCCTACCGTGAACTGTTCAAGTCGATGCCTGACGAGCTGACCGTCTGGGTGGTGCTGCGCCAGGCGCCGCCGCTGCCGTTCCTGCCGCCCGAGACGCACGGCAAGCCGGTCGCGGCACTGGCGATCTGCTATATCGGCCCGCCTGACAAAGGCCCCGAACTGGTCGAGCCGTTGCGCAAGCTCGGCACGCCCTATGGCGAGCATCTCGGCCCGATGCCGCTCACGGCATGGCAGCAGGCCTTCGATCCATTGCTGACACCGGGCGCTCGCAACTACTGGAAATCGCACAACTTCGCCGGGCTGGACGACGGCCTGATCACGATGCTGATCGAACAGATCGGCAAGCTGCCCTCGCCGCAATGCGAGGTCTTTATCGGCGCCATGGGCGGGCAGACCAACCGCGTCGCGCCCGATGCGACCGCCTATGCCAGCCGCGATGCCAACTTCATCATGAACCTGCACGGGCGCTGGGACGCGCCCGCTGACGACGACAAGTGCATCAGCTGGGCCCGTGAAGTGTTCCGCGCGGCAGCGCCCTTCGCGCTGGGCAGCGTCTATGTGAACTTCCTGACGCAGGAAGAAACCGACCGCATCGGCGCGGCCTACGGGCCCAACTACGACCGGCTGGTCGAGGTGAAGCGGCGCTATGACCCGGGCAACCTGTTCCGCCACAACCACAACATCAATCCGGCGGCGTAACTGGCGTAATCTGCAGGGACAGGCAGGAAGGCGGGGCAGGGCGGGTGGCCTGCCCCGCTTTCACGCGGCTGCAATACCGGCATGCGAGTATCGGCGCGACCGCGTTGTATCCACAGGGAGAGCAGATCAGATGAGACCGGGCGAAGCAGAGTTGGTGCGGCGCATCCACAACGAGGTGGCCGACTACTACGACGAAGAGATCGAACTGGAACTGGACGACCGCGAAGCCAGCGAGGCCTTCGGCGATCCGGTGCACCTGGACGACGAGGCCGAGCAGGACAGCCGCCGCCACTATTTCCGCGAGCTGTTCCGCCTGCAGGGCGAACTGGTGCGGCTGCAGAGCTGGGTGGCAGCCACCGGACACAAGATCGTCATCATCTTCGAAGGACGCGACGCCGCCGGCAAGGGCGGCGTGATCAAGCGCATCACGCAGCGCCTGAACCCGCGCGTCTGCCGCGTGGCGGCGCTGCCAGCGCCCAACGACCGCGAACGCACCCAGTGGTACTTCCAGCGCTACGTGGCACACTTGCCCGCCGCCGGCGAGATCGTGCTGTTCGACCGCAGCTGGTACAACCGCGCCGGCGTCGAGCGCGTGATGGGCTTCTGCTCCGACGACCAGTACGAGGAGTTCTTCCGCTCAGTGCCCGAGTTCGAAAGGATGCTGGTGCGCTCCGGCATCCGGGTGATCAAGTACTGGTTCTCGATCACGCACGACGAACAGCGCCTGCGCTTCCTCAGCCGCATCCACGATCCGCTCAAGCAGTGGAAGCTGAGCCCGATGGACCTGGAATCGCAGCGCCGCTGGGAGGACTACACCAAGGCCAAGGAAATCATGCTCGAGCGCACGCATATTGCCGAGGCGCCGTGGTGGGTGGTGCAGGCCGACGACAAGAAGCGCGCACGGCTGAACTGCATCCATCACCTGCTGAGCCAGGTGCCCTATGCGGAAGTGGAGGCGCCCAGCGTGGTGCTGCCGGGGCGCGAACGGCATGAGGACTATGTGCGGCAACCGGTGCCGATGGAGATGATCGTTCCGGATGTGTATTGAGGGAACAGCCCTAGGGTTTGCACGGGTGCGCCATCGTCCCCCTGGGGTAGGCGGCTACCTATAATGAAAACAGCCACCTGTAAATCCAAGGGTGGCCGTTATCGTGGAACTGCTAGTTTTTTGGGCGGCCATGGTTGCTGCCTACCTCCTGATGAAGCGTGCCGGCTGCTTCAGCCAGCCGGTGCTTTATCCCGATTTCGACCATCCTTTCCGTTACTGGTGGGCGCATCGGCTGGGGCGCCCGCTGCCACCGCCGACTTTGCCCGATCACAGGCAACAAAAAACCCGGAGAGCGTGATGCTGTCCGGGTTTGCTTGTGTGGGCGATGCCCTGGAATTCTGTGGTGCCGAAGAGAGGAATCGAACCCCCGACCTTCTCATTACGAATGAGCTGCTCTACCGACTGAGCTACTTCGGCAACATGTTCCGGTGAACTGGAACAGCCCGCAATAGTAGCAGCGTTTTTCCGCCTTGTGAACCCCTTGTGTGTCGCCCGTGCCATCCGGCCGGGGCCAAAAGAAAACGGGGCGCCACCTGGGCGCCCCGTCCTGTTGCCGCTCGGCCGGAATCAGGCCTTGTCTTCGGCTTCCAGGTGGTAGCGGGTGACGCGTTCCACTTCGTTCTTGGAGCCCAGGATCACGGAGACGCGCTGGTGCAGTTTTTCGGGCTGCACGTCCATGATGCGCTGGTGGCCGTTGGTGGCGGCGCCGCCGGCCTGTTCAACCAGCATGGCCATCGGGTTGGCTTCGTACATCAGGCGCAGCTTGCCGGGTTTTTCCGGCTCGCGCTTGTCCCACGGGTACATGAAGACGCCGCCGCGGGTCAGGATGCGGTGCACGTCGGCGACCATCGAGGCGACCCAGCGCATGTTGAAGTTCTTGCCGCGCGGGCCTTCTTCGCCGGCCAGGCATTCGTCGATATAGCGGCGCACGGGCGGGGCCCAGTGGCGCATGTTCGACATGTTGATGGCGAATTCCTTGGTGTCGTCCGGGATCGTCACATTGGAGTGCGTCAGCACGAAGCTGCCTGCCTCGCGGTCGAGCGTGAACATGTGCACGCCGTTGCCGACGGTCAGCACCAGGGTGGTCTGCGGGCCGTAGACAGCGTAGCCGGCGGCGACCTGGTGGGTGCCGGGCTGCATGAAGTCGGCCTCGGTCACGGTCTGGCCCGGCTTGGGCATGTGCAGCACCGAGAAGATGGTGCCGATCGAGACGTTGACGTCAATGTTCGACGAGCCGTCCAGCGGGTCGAACATCAGCAGGTATTCGCCCTTCGGGTAGCGGTTGGGAATCTCGTAGAACGATTCCATTTCTTCCGACGCCATCGCGGCGAGGTGGCCGCCCCATTCGTTGGCGTCGAGCAGCACTTCATTGGCGATCACGTCCAGCTTCTGCTGGGTTTCGCCCTGGACATTGCCGGTGCCGGCCGAGCCCAGCACGCCGGCGAGGGCGCCCTTGCTGACAGCGTTGGAAATGGCCTTGCAGGCGCGCGCGACCACTTCGATCAGCAGCCGCAGTTCGGGCTGGATCGTGTTGTGCTTGCGCTGCTCCTCGACCAGGTAGCGGGTGAGGCTGATGCGAGTCATGGTTGGTTCTCCTTGGATGGCCGCAATTCTACATGCCCGGCCGCGCTTGGCCGGGCAAAGGGGGCGTTGGCGGGCCTCCTTGTGTCGTTCCCGCCGCTCAGGCGGCCAGCGCCTTGCCCACGATCTCGCGCACGTCGCGCGACAGCGTGCTGCTGGCGGCGACGCGTTCCAGTTCGGCGCGCATGCGGTCGCGCAGCGCCAGTTCGTACTTCTGCCAGCGGTCCATCACCCGCGCCAGGCGCGCCGCCACTTGCGGGTTGATGGCGTCGAGCGCCAGCACCTGGTCGGCCCAGAAGCGGTAGCCTGAGCCGTCCTGGGCGTGGAACTGGGCCGGGTTGCCGGAGCAGAAGCTGAAGATCAGCGAACGCGCGCGGTTGGGGTTGCGCAGGTTGAAGGCGGGGTGCTCCATCAGCGCGAGCACGGTGTCGATGGTGCGCTTGCCGGCGTGCGGGCCGACTTCACCGCGCTGCATGCCTTGCAGCGAGAACCATTTGTCGATCACCAGCGGGTCGTCCTCGAAGCGCTCGTAGAAGTCCGCCAGCGCGTGCTCGCGGCCGGGGGCGAAGCTGTTGACCAGCGCCGACAGCGCGGCGAAGCGGTCGGTCATGTTGTCGGCGTTCTGGTACTGCTGCTCGGCCAGCGCCTGCATTGCGGCATCGCCGCCGTCGGCCAGGTAGCCGAGCGCCAGGTTGCGCAGTGCGCGCCTGGCGGCGGAGGTGGCATCGGGCGAGTAGGCGCCCGGCGTGGCGTTGCCCTCGTAGGCGGCGAGCCAGTCGGCCTGCAGCGCGCGCGCCAGGCCTTCGCGCATGAACTGGCGGGCGCGGTGGATGGCGGCGGGATCGGCCACGCCCATGCGCTCGGCCAGGTAGGCCTCGGCGGGCAGCACCAGCGCCTGTTCGCGGAAGGCGGGGTTGAGCGTGTCGTCGGTGAGCACGGCGCGCATGGCCTGCACCAGCGCGGGATCGAGCTTGAGCTCGCGCCCGGCCTGGACCTCGGCCACCAGCTGCAGCAGCGCGCGCGTGGCCAGGCGCTGGCCGGCTTCCCAGCGGTTGAAGGCATCGCTGTCGTGCGACAGCTGGAAGGTCAGCTGCGCGTCGGTGTACTCGGCATCGACGATCACCGGCGCCGAGAAGTTGCGCAGCAGCGAGGGCAGCGGGGCACTGGCGCCGCGCGGCAGGTTGATGAAGCGGAAGCTCTGCTCGGCCTGCGTGAAGTCGAGCACGCGCGTGGTCGCCCCGGGCGTGCTTTCGCCTTCGAGCTGCAGCGGCAGGTCCTTGCCGTCTGCGCCAAGCAGTCCGAGCGCGAACGGGATATGGAAGGGCTGCTTCTCGGGCGTGCCGGCGCGGGTCTCGATGCCGACCTTGGGGCAGCGCTGCGACAGCGTCAGGGTCAGGCTGCCGTCGTCGCCGTTCCAGTCCGTGCGCGCCGTCACCACCGGGGTGCCGGCCTGGCTGTACCACAGGCCGAACTGCGTCAGGTCGCGGCCGTTGGCATCGGCCATGGCCGCGCGAAAGTCGTCGCAGGTGACAGCCTGGCCGTCATGGCGCTGGAAGTACAGGTCCATGCCCTTGCGGAAGCCGTCGCGGCCGAGCAGGGTCTGGTACATGCGCACGACTTCGGCGCCTTTCTCGTACACGGTGACCGTGTAGAAGTTGTTGATCTCTTCGTAGCTGTCGGGGCGCACCGGGTGCGCCATCGGGCCGGCGTCCTCGGGGAACTGCACCTGGCGCAGCACGCGCACGTCCTCGATGCGCTTGACCGCGCGGCCGGATTCCGAGCCCATCATGTCGGCCGAGAACTCCTGGTCGCGGAACACCGTCAGGCCTTCCTTGAGCGAAAGCTGGAACCAGTCGCGGCAGGTCACGCGGTTGCCGGTCCAGTTGTGGAAGTACTCGTGGCCGACCACCGCCTCGATATTGGCGAAGTCGGTGTCGGTGGCGGTCTGCGCGTTGGCCAGCACGTACTTGGTGTTGAAGATGTTCAGGCCCTTGTTCTCCATCGCGCCCATGTTGAAGTCGCCCACGGCGACGATCATGAAGCGGTCCAGGTCCAGTTCCAGCCCGAAGCGGCGCTCGTCCCAGCGGATCGAATGGATCAGCGAATCCATGGCGTGGCGGGTCTTGTCGAGGTCGCGCGCCTCGACCCAGACCTGCAGCAGCTTGTCCTTGCCGGAGGCGGACTGGATCCGTTCCTCGATGCATTCGAGCTTGCCCGCGACCAGCGCGAACAGGTAGGCCGGCTTGCGGAACGGGTCTTCCCATACGGCTTCATGGCGGCCGTCGGGCAGTTCGCGCTGGCCCACCAGGTTGCCGTTGGACAGCAGCACCGGATAGGCGGCGCGGTCGGCGCGCAGCGTGACGCGGTAGGTCGCCATCACGTCGGGGCGGTCCAGGAAGTAGGTGATGCGGCGGAAGCCCTCGGCTTCGCACTGGGTGAAGAAGTTGCCGTTGGACACATACAGGCCCGACAGCGTGGTATTGGCCGCGGGCTGGCAAGCGGTGGTGATCTCCAGCGTGCCCTGCGCCGGCAGGCCGGGGATGGTCAGCGTGCCGGCATCCTGGGTCGCGTTGGCGACCGGCTTGCCGTCCAGGCTGACGCCGATCAGTTCGAGTTCCTCGCCGGCCAGCACCAGCGGTGCGTCGGGCGCGCCGGCCTGGCGCGCGAAGCGCAGCGTGCTGGTGACCAAGGTGCGCTGGGGATCGAGGTCCAGCACCAGTTCGGCGTGGTCGATGGCGAACGGCGGCGGGGTATAGTCTTTGCGATAGACGGTAACGGGCGTGTCGGTGCGCAGCATGGAAAGATCCTGTCTTCGGAAGACCGTTAGGAAAGGGGGCGGGCCATGCGCGCGGCAGCGAAGCATGGCGCTGAAGTCCTCATTGTAGCCAAGGGGTCGGGGCGCGGCCCGGCGCGGCACGGCATCGGCATGCTGCGGGGAATTCCGCGCCGGCGGCGTGGTCTCAGAGACACGTGGGTATTCAGAGGAAAGCGAGGTAGCACTATGTGGCAGCGCGCAGGCGGTGTCGGCAATGCAGGAGCGGCAGGCGCGTGGCCGGGGCCGCGCGGGTGTTGGGGGGCGATGGCGTTGCTGGCGGCGCTGCTGCTGTCGGGGTGCGCCAGCACCGTGGTGACCGATGTCACGGCGTTCCGCCAGCCCGGCTGGCAGAACGATGCGCCGCGCACCTACAGCTTCGAGCGCAGCGCCGAGCAGGCGGCGCAGCTGGACCGCCAGACCTATGAGCAGTGGCTGGCCACGGCGCTGGCGGGGATCGGCTTCGAGCAGGTGCCGGCGAAACAGGCGCGCTATCGCGTCAGCATGGATTTCGATGCCGCGCCCGGCATCGTGCGCGTGGCCGAGACCGTCTACCCGGACCCGTGGTACGGCCCGTGGGGCCCGTACTGGGGGCCTGGCTACTACCGCCCGTACGGGCCCTGGGGTCCGTGGGGCCCATGGGGCCCGGGCTACTGGCCGCCGCAGACCGTGGTGCGCGACATTTCGGTGACGTTCTCCAGCCTGCGGGTGTATTTCAGGGATGCGGCCAGCGGCAAGCGGGTCTACCAGGTCACCGCGCAGAACCAGACCGAGAACGGCAGCCTGCCTGCGGTCATGCCCTACCTGATCCGCAGCGCCTTTACCGACTTCCCGGCCGAGAGCGGCCGTCCGCGCCGGGTGACGCTCGAGGTCGAGAAGAACGCAAAGTAGGGCCGCCGGGGCCGGCCGCGCGGTCCCGGCCAGGCGATGCGTGCGGATGCATGCACGGGCATGCGTCTGCACCTGTATTGCATACGCAATGGTAAAAGCTGTTTAACTGGAATAATCCACCCAAAAAGCGGCCTGCAGGCGGGCTCTGGTGGTACTTTGCGCGGACACGTGGGCTAGAATGGTTGCTCGATTTTTCCGGCCTGTCTGCCGGGATCGCCAGTATCGCTGCCAGGCGTTGTCCTTCGCTGCCGGCCCGTATCCTGAGATTTCTCGATCGGGGCTGAGCCGGATCTTGGCGGGGAGAGGGGCGCTTCCGGTCCGGGCCATTTTCCGGACGAGCCAATGAGCAGCAAGAATAGCGGTGATGCACCGCAACATGCCCCGAACAGTCCTGAAGCGCAATTGCGCCTCGCCGCGCTGGAATACCACCGCAGCCCCACCAAGGGAAAGATCCAGGTAACCGCGACCAAGGCGCTGTCCAACCAGCGCGACCTGTCGCTGGCCTATTCGCCGGGCGTGGCCTATGCCTGCGAGGAAATCGCCAAGGATCCCGCCACTGCCGCCGAGTACACCTCGCGCGCCAACCTGGTGGCCGTGGTCACCAACGGCACCGCCGTGCTGGGCCTGGGCGATATCGGCCCGCTGGCCGGCAAGCCGGTGATGGAGGGCAAGGGCTGCCTGTTCAAGAAGTTCGCCGGCATCGATGTGTTCGACATCGAGCTCGACGCGCGCGACCCGGACAAGATCGTCGAGATCGTTGCCGCGCTCGAGCCCACGCTGGGCGGCGTGAACCTGGAAGACATCAAGGCGCCGGAGTGCTTCTACATCGAGCAGAAGCTGCGCGAGCGCATGAACATCCCCGTCTTCCACGACGACCAGCACGGCACCGCCATCATTTCCACCGCGGCGCTGCTCAATGGCCTGAAGGTGGTCGGCAAGGACGTGGCCAAGGTGAAGCTGGCCGTGTCCGGCGCCGGCGCGGCTGCCATTGCCTGCCTGGACACCATGGTCAGCCTCGGCGTGAAGCGCGAGAACATCTCGGTGGTGGACTCCAAGGGCGTGATCTATGTTGGCCGCGACGCCAACATGGAAGCCAACAAGGCGCGCTACGCGCAGGACACCTCGGCGCGCACGCTGGCTGACATCGTCAAGGACGCCGACGTCTTCCTGGGTTGCTCGACCGCCGGCGTGCTGACCGCCGAGATGGTCAAGACCATGGCCGACAAGCCCATCATCCTGGCGCTGGCCAACCCCGAGCCGGAAATCCGCCCGGAAGTGGCCAAGGCCGCGCGCCCGGACTGCATCATCGCCACTGGCCGTTCGGACTACCCGAACCAGGTCAACAACGTGCTGTGCTTCCCGTACATCTTCCGCGGCGCGCTGGATTGCGGCGCGACCAAGATCACGGAAGCGATGAAGCTGGCCTGCGTCAAGGCCATCGCCGAACTGGCCGAGGCCGAACTCAACGACGCCGTTGCCGCCGCCTACGGCGGCCGCGAGCTGAAGTTCGGCCCGGACTACATCATCCCGACGCCGTTCGACCAGCGCCTGATCGAGAAGATCGCGCCGGCGGTGGCCAAGGCCGCGGAAGAATCCGGCGTGGCCACGCGCCCGATCAAGGATCTCGAGGCGTATCGCCAGCAGCTGTCCACCTATGTCTATCACACCGGCCTGATCATGAAGCCGGTATTCTCGGCCGCCAAGGCTGCGCCCAAGCGCGTTGCCTACGCCGAGGGCGAGGAAGAGCGCGTGCTGCGTGCCGTGCAGACCGTGGTCGACGAAGGGCTGGCCCGCCCCACCCTGATCGGCCGCCCGCACGTGATCCAGATGCGCATCGAGAAGGCCGGCCTGCGCCTCAAGGCCGGGGTGGACTTCGATCTGGTCAATCCGGAAGAAGACCCGCGCTATCGCGCCTACCACGAGGCCTACCACGCGCTGCGCGGCCGCGACGGCGTGACGCCGGACATGGCCAAGGTGGCACTGCGCCGCTCCAACACGCTGATCGGCGCCATGCTGATGCATATGGGCGATGCCGATGCGCTGCTGTGCGGCACGGTGGGCCGCTTCGAGGCACACCTCGAGCACGTGCGCGACGTGATCGGCCTGGCGCCGGGCGCCAAGGTGTTCGCCGCGATGAACGCGCTGATGCTGGAAAAGCATACGCTGTTCATCACCGACACCTTCGTCAACGACGATCCCACCGCCGATGAACTGGCCGCGATCACGCAACTGGCCGCTGAGGAAATCGCGCGTTTCGGCCTCGTTCCCAAGGTCGCGCTGATGTCGCACTCGATGTTCGGCTCCTCTACCCGTCCGTCGGCGCGCAAGATGCGCGAGGCCGCGGGGATCCTTGCCAAGGTGGCTCCGCACCTGGAAGTGGAAGGCGAGATGCAGGGCGACGCTGCCCTGGACGAAGACGTGCGCCGCCACTTCCTGCCGTCGACCAAGCTGGCCGGCAGCGCCAACCTGCTGGTGATGCCGACGCTGGACGCCGCCAATATCGCCTTCAACCTGCTCAAGATCACGGGCGGTCAGGGCGTCACGGTGGGCCCGATCCTGCTGGGCGCGGCCAAGCCGGTGCACATCCTGAACCCGCAAGCCACTACGCGCCGCATCGTCAACATGACGGCCGTGGCCGTGGCGGAGAGCAACGCGGTGCGCTGATGTCCCGACGGGCGTGAGCCAATGCAAAAAGCCGGGTCTGGTGACCCGGCTTTTTCTTTGATGCTGCCCCGCGGCAAGCGCGCACGGCGCGTTGCGGGATCGGTGGCTATTGCAGCACGTTGTACTGCTCGCGCATCACGACAATGATCGACTTGGCCGCGGCGAGCTGCGTGCCCAGGTTGTCGACGGATTCTTGCGGGAAATCGACCTCGGCGCTCCAGTTGCATCCGGTATGGTCAGGCTGGTGCATTCGCACCGCGTGCAGTTCGCATTCGCCGCACTCGGGGTTGTTGTCGAGGCACTGGTTCAGGATGGCCATCAGTTCGGAACGGGTCTTCGGGTATCGCCGCATGAATCACCTCTCTCAATGTCGTTTTTGAGGTCCGGATCACCAATCTAGGAAGCGTCAAAGAGCGCTTCCAATTGAATCCACCTATGAAATACCGGCTTCCGATCCATACTGCCCGACGGCATGGGATGGCGCGGCGCAGCATTCTGGCGCCTAATTTCGACGCAGTGTGATGTCAACGCGGCAATGAAAAAGCCCGCCGGAAGGGCGGGCTCCAGGACTGCCGGTGAGGCGGTTACGTCATCAGAACTTGTGACGCATGCCCACGCCGAAGGTATCGCCGTGCTCGATGCCGGTGATCTTGTCGTAGTAGTAGGCGGCGTAGACGTCGGTGCGCTTGGACAGGTTGTAGTCGTAGGCGACGGCAAACGTGTTGCGCTTGAAGTCACCGATCGCGTTCTCGGTCTTGCCATAGGCGTAGGACGCCAGTACGCTGCCGGCACCGACCGGCACCGAGGCCCCGACCTGACCGTTGGTGTGCTTGATGTCGCCGCTGGCGGCCGTGCTGGCCTTGGTCTTGATGTACTGGCCCTGGGCGAACAGCTTGACCACCTTGAAGTCGTACGTGATGCCGCCCAGCACAGCGTCCTGGCGGCTCAGGCCTGCTACCGACAGGTCGTCCGGAACCGCGTTGAAGCGGACCTGCTGGAACGCGACGGTCGCGGCGAACGGCCCGTTGAAGTACATCAGGTTGCCGCCCCATTTGTTCTGGCCCGCGGCACCTGCCTTCTCGCCTGCCGAGTAGATCAGGTTCGCGCTCAGGCCGCCGAAGTTCGGGGTGGAGTACAGCACCGAGTTGCTCCAGCCCGAGTCGCCGATGATGCCCGGATCCACCACGCCGTTGCTGGCCGCACCGAAGTAGGTGTGGAAGATGGTCGGCGAGAACACGTACGAGTCGACCAGCGGGTTGAACAGGATGGTCGAGATGAAGTACGGGGTGGTGTTGCGGCCCAGCTTCAACGTACCCAGCTTGTCATTCTGCAGGCCGACGTACGCGTTGCGGCTGAACATCGAGTCGCCGGTGAAGCGGCCGCTGTTGCCGCTGTCCGTGCGGAAGAACCCGTTCAGGTCGAAGATGGCCTTGGTGCCGCCGCCCAGGTCTTCGGTGCCCTTGATGCCCCAGTAGGACGTCTGCATACCGCCCGAGTTGGCCACCCATGCGCGCTCGCCCGAACCCGGGCTCTTGACGCCGCCGATGAACATGTCAGCCTGGCCGTACAGCGTGACGCTGGACTGGGCCATGGCCGCACCGGAAAAAAGGGTAGCCGCTACTGCCGCCAGCTTTAGTGCCGGCTTGTACTGCTTCTGCATTGTTAGACCTCCGTGGTTTTTGATCCTGCTTGGAACGTTGTGTACTGGGTCCCTGTCGGGTTCTTCTAATGTCTTGGTGCTTTTATTCGTGCCGCCTGGCTTGGCTCGATGAGGGGTGGTGCATGGGTGCCGGCGGCATCGGGTACAGCGTTTTTTGTTATACAGGTGACGCTTTTTTGCTCAGGCGGATACTAAGTCGTCAAGCCGGAACTGCGCAATGCGATGGATCTGGTTGATGCAAGTTTGCAACTCTTGCTGCGGCGTGTTTTCCAGTCGGCGCGCGAACTCCGCGATGATCCCGTGGCGGTCGTAGCCGCGCACGGCCAGGATGAACGGGAAGCCGAACTTCTGGTTGTAGGCCGCGTTGAGCGACTGCAGGCGGTCGAACTCCTCGGGCGTGCACAGGTTCAGGCCGGCGCCGCTTTGTTCGCGCGTGGATTCGGCGGTCAGCTCGCCGCGCACGGCGGCCTTGCCGGCCAGCTCCGGGTGGGCGCGCACCAGCTTGAGCTGGGCCGCCTCGCCCGCTTCATCGACCGCCTTGCGCAGTGCCTGCGCCAGCGCTGCGCCGTCGGCGAAGGGCCGCTGCGCGGCTGCGGTCTCGGCAAACCACGGCGAGTGTTCGTAGATGCCGCCCAGCACCTGCACGAACTCCGCGACAGGCATGGTGTTGAGTTGGGCGATGGTGCAGGTCTGGCTCATGCTTGGTTCCGGGGGGTGTAGGGGTGGGTATCGGCCCAGTGGCGGGCGATGTCGACACGGCGGCAGATCCACACCTTGTCGTGTCCCTGCACATAGTCGAGGAAGCGCTGCAGCGCGCGGAAGCGGCCCGGGCGGCCGAGCAGGCGGCAGTGCATGCCGATCGACAGCATCTTGGGGCTGTCCTGGCCGCTCGGGTCGCCTTCCTCATACAAGACGTCGAACGCATCCTTCAGGTACTGGAAGAACTGTTCGCCGGTATTGAAGCCCTGCGGCGTGGCAAAGCGCATGTCGTTGGAGTCGAGCGTGTACGGCACCACCAGGTGCGGCTTCTTCTCGCCGCCGGTGACTTCCACCTCGGTCCAGAAGGGCAGGTCGTCGCCGTAGTAGTCCGAGTCGTACAGGAGGCCGCCGTGCTCCACCACCAGGCGGCGCGTGTTGGGGCTGTCGCGGCCGGT
>NZ_JBYTAH010000048.1:0-62472 GCF_058787975.1 Cupriavidus sp. FW305-26 | reverse complement strand
CACGTGCACCCCCCAGACTCCCGCATCTGGCGATCCGCCCCCGAGCAGCGCGCCTTTGAAGACGCCCGCCGCCGCGTGCGCGCGCTGCGTTTCTTCTATATGCACGCCATGGTCTACGTGGCGGTCAATGCATTGCTGATCGGCTTCCATCTGGTGGGATCGCCGCATCGGCCGTGGTCTGGTGGGCCGCTCATGGGCTGGGGCATCGGCCTGGCGATACACGGCGTGCTGACGTGGAGTCGCGTCGGCCTGCTCGGGCGGCAGTGGGAAGAGCGCAAGATCGCGCAATACATGGCGCAGGAACAGGTGCGCACGC
The DNA here is from genome assembly GCF_058787975.1 of Cupriavidus sp. FW305-26. Classification (NCBI taxonomy): domain Bacteria; kingdom Pseudomonadati; phylum Pseudomonadota; class Betaproteobacteria; order Burkholderiales; family Burkholderiaceae; genus Cupriavidus; species Cupriavidus sp. FW305-26. Next base: position 62,156 of record NZ_JBYTAH010000048.1, on the reverse strand, counting down.
TGTCGACGGAGAAGCAGCTGGTCGAAGCCCGCATGCGCCTGCTGCAGGCCCAGATCGAACCGCACTTCCTGTTCAACACCCTGGCCAACGTGGTCAGCCTGATCGAGCCCGCGCCGCAGAAGGCCACGCTGATGCTGGAGCATTTCATCGCGTACCTGCGCGCATCGCTTGCAGCCAGCCGCGCCACGCAAGGCACGGTAGCGCAGGAGGCCAAGCTGCTGCGTGACTATCTGGCGCTGATCCGGATCCGCATGGGGGACCGGCTGCACTACTCGGTCGATGTCGACCCCGAACTCGAATCGATGCCGCTGGCGCCGATGCTACTGCAGCCAGTGGTCGAGAATGCGATCAAGCATGGGCTGGAGCCCAAGATCGAAGGCGGGCGGCTGCTGGTCCGGCTGGAGCGGCGCGGCCCGCGCATGCTGGCGACCATCGAGGACGATGGCATGGGCTTTCGTCCCTCGGCCGGCGCCGGCGTCGGGCTTTCTAACCTGCGTGAACGGCTGGCCGTGCTGTATGACGGTGACGCCCACGTTCGGATTGAAGAACGCTCGCCCGGCACTGCCGTGCTGATCGAAATCCCGCTGCCGCGTGCATTCTGAAACGGAGACGCCCATGACGCCCACCGCCCTGATTGCCGACGACGAAGAGCACCTGCGCGCATATCTGCGCAGCAAGCTGCAACGCCATTGGCCAGAACTGCAGATCGTTGCCGAGGCGACCAACGGCATCGAAGCCGCCGACGCCATCGCACGGTTGTCGCCGAGCGTAGCCTTCCTCGACATCAAGATGCCCGGCCTGTCCGGCCTGGAGGTGGCGCAAGGGATTGAAACCGATACGCGGCTGGTGTTCGTTACGGCCTATGATGAATTCGCGCTCGATGCGTTCGAGCGCGCGGCCGTCGATTACCTGGTCAAGCCGGTCAGCGAGGAACGGCTCGGCCGCACCATCGAGCGGCTGCGCAAGGCGTTGCAGGAAGCGGCGCCTTTGCCGGAACTGGCACAGCTACTCAGCCAGCTCACACGCGCCCAGCCGCGCGCGGAAAGCGGCGGCCAGTTGCGCTGGGTACGCGCCAGCCGTGGCAATACCACCAGCCACGTGCCGATCCAGGAAGTGATGTACTTCCAGAGCGACGACAAGTACGTGGTCGTGCATACCCGCGATGGCGAGCACCTGATCCGCACGCCGCTGGCGGAGTTGATCGCCGGCCTCGATCCCGAGGTGTTCTGGCAGATCCACCGCTCATCCATCGTCAACATGGAATACGTGGCCGGAACGCGCCGCGATGAGGCAGGGCGGCTCTTTGTCCGGATGCGTGACAGCGAAGCCGAACTGCCGGTATCGCGCGCCTACATGCACCGCTTCCGGCAGATGTAAGGCGGTCGGGGGGGGCGCCACTGCGCCGCCGGCTGAGGGATTCACTTGCGATCCATGAATTCCTGGATCTTGCGCTGTTCCCAGTCACGCCCGCGGCGCGACAGCCGCATCCATACCAGCAACCCATGCACGGTCAGCGCCAGGCCCCAGGCCAGGGTGGTGGTCAGCGGCCATGGCCAGCCGGTGGCGGCGTAATGCGACCACCGCGGCGACGGAAAGTAGAAGAAGCGGAACCACAGCCAGCCGTTGACGACAGCGTAGACCAGCAGGTGGATGTACCAGCCGCGCAGGGCGTGCACCATGCGGCGCGCGCGCCAGTAGGCCATGGCGTTGGGGTCGTCGTTGGGCGGGAAGGCGTGGTGCATGGGATACCTCGTGATCAAGATGGTTGGCTTGCGTCAGGTATAGGCCATCGCAAAGCGCCGCTCCAGGCCCAAGGGCCGAATCGACGGATTTCGTTCGCCGGTGGGCGCGCGGATCGCGCGAATGTCGGCGGGTCCGACCCTCCATGACCCCCGACTTGTTGCAGCTCTTGACCCGTCTCGCCGGGAATACCCGCATAGGAAAAGCCCAGTCCTTCACCATAATCATAGTAATTATGATCATAAATACGAAGCGATGGATTCCAAGCCGACCCCGCAGATAGAGGGCAGCAAACGCGTGAAGCGTTCGGACCAGGTGGTCAACGATATCAAGCGCTGGATCGTGCAGACGCACCAGAAGGTCGGAGACAAGCTGCCACAGGAAGCAGCGTTGATCGAACAGATGGGCGTCGCACGCGGGACGGTGCGTGAGGCGCTTGCCTCGCTGCAGGCGCAGGGGCTGGTCAAGGTCAGCACGGGGCCAAACGGCGGTGCCACGCTGACGCAGCCGCCTTATGAGCGATGCCTGGAGGCAGTGTCCAACTTCCTGTACTTCCAGTCGGTCGACATCGTCACGCTGTACGCCCTGCGCCGCGCGGTTGAGCCGGAGCTGGCCGCCAACGCCGCCTTGCGCCTGACCGATGCCGACATCGCCGATCTCGAAGCGCTGATCGGGCTGAGCCACCCGGAACATGGCGGCAGCACGGACTGGAACGAGCGGCGCGAGGCCGACCTGCTGTTCCACGACCGCCTGGCCGATGCCTGCAGCAGCCCGATGCTGGCGTTGTTCTGCCGCCTGCTCAACGACATCATCCGCCGCGTCATCGTGGTCCGGAATGCTCAGGATGATTTCGACGACTTTGATGAAGAGATCTTCCACAGCCACAACGCGCTGATTGAAGCCTTCCGGTCGCGTGACCCGGAGCGTGCGCGTGCCCTGATGCAGGAGCACATGGAGCATGCCGAATCCCTGGCCCTGGAAGCCGAATCCCGCGTGGACCGCGGGAGCTTGCTGATGAGCCCGGTCGACTGATCCCCTGACGCGCTAGCGTCCCCCTTTTTTCTGCACACCCAACCGCCATCGTCGCATCCGACACGGCGGGTGGGATTCCTATTGCCTGAATCCTGGGAGCCTTGACGTGAAACCTGCTGAATTGCTTTGGCGCTGGAGCGCTGTCGATATTGCCGATGCCGTGCGGCGGCGCGAGATTTCCTGCCGCGAGGTCACGGCCAGCGTGCTGGCCCGCATCGATGCCCTTAACCCTCGCCTGAATGCGTTGCCGGAGGTGCTGGCAGAAGAGGCGCTGGCCAGCGCGGATGCCGCGGACCGCCAGGTCGCTGAGGGCGCAGAGCTGGGGCCGCTCCATGGCGTGCCGGTCACGATCAAGATCAATGTCGACCAGGCCGGCCATGCCACCACCAACGGCGTGATCCCGCTGAAGCACAACATTGCGCGTGAGGATGCCCCCGTGGTTGCGAACCTGCGTAGTGCCGGGGCCATCATCGTCGGGCGCAGCAATACGGCTACCTATTCCTCGCGCTGGTTTACCGACAACGGCCTGCACGGGCGCACGCTGAACCCGTGGGATGCGGATATCACCCCCGGCGGCTCCAGCGGCGGTGCCGCGTCCGCGGTCGCTTCCGGCATGGGGGCGCTGGCGCATGGCAATGACATCGGCGGCTCCATTCGCTATCCGGCCTATGCCTGCGGTGTCGTCGGCTTGCGGCCGACGACCGGGCGGGTGCCCGCGTACAACCCGTCGGCCACTGCCGAGCGCAGCATCACGCCACAACTCATGTCCGTGCAGGGGCCGCTTGCGCGCAGCATTGCCGACCTGCGGCTCGGCTACCACGCCATGGCCCGCTATGACGGGCGCGACCCGGCATGGGTGCCGGTGCCGCTGGAACTGCCGCTGCCGCCGGGACCGATACGCGTGGCGCTGTTCCGGCGGTGTCCGGGCGTTCCCGTCGATCCCGCGGTCAGCGCGGCGCTGGACAGTGCCGGGCAATGGCTGCAGCAAGCGGGCTACGCCGTCGAAGAAGCCAGCCTGCCTGACTTCCTGGAAGCGGCAGCGCTGTGGCGCACGCTGACGGTCGACGACAGCCGCCGCAACATCATCGCAGGCGTTGACCAGCATGGCGACGAGGCCATGCGGCAAAGCCAGCGCAACATGCTGGACGGGATGCAGGAGACCGACCGCGATGGCTTTCTCGATGCCCTGGCACGCCGCCAGGCGATCGCACGCAACTGGTCGCTGTTCATGCAAACGTATCCGCTGGTGCTGATGCCGGTGTCGTGGCAGCGCCCGAGCGTGCAAGACGCGGATACCCGCACGCCCGAAGAGAACCGGGCCTTGCTGGACGCACAGAGCCCCATGCTGGCAACAGCGATGCTCGGCATGCCGGGGCTGTCCGTGCCGACGGGCATGGCCGGCGGCGTGCCGGTCGGCGTGCAGCTGATGGCATGGCGCTTCCGCGAAGACCTGTTGCTGCGCGCCGGCCAGGCCATTGAGGACGCGGCGGGTTTTACCCCTTACACCGACCTGCAAACCGGCATCTAGACCCAGGAGCTTCCCATGAACGAACGCAAACCTGCTTACGCCCCACGGCTGTCGCGCCGCGCCATGCTGGCCGGCACCGCCGCCGCTCTGTGTACCGGTGGCCTGCTCTCCAGGGCCGTATGGGGGCAGTCCGTATCGCGCATCATCGTGCCGTTTCCGCCGGGAGGGCCGGCCGACTACATGGGCCGCCTGCTGTCCGAGAAGCTGAAAGATGCCATGGGCCGTACCGTCATCGTCGACAACCGCCCCGGTGCCGGGACGCGCGTGGCGGCCGAAGTGCTGAAGAACGCCCCGGCCGACGGCACCACCGTGCTGCTGGCACCTGTCGATCCGATGTTCATCGGGCCGCTGATCTACAGCAATATGCGCTTCAACCCCGCCACCGACTTCACGGCGATCACCGATGTGACGGGCGTCCAGTTCGGCATTGCAGTCAGCGCCAGCTCACCCATCAAGACACTGGCCGACTTCGTCAAGGCCGCCAGGGCCAAGCCGGCTGACTATTCGATCGGCATCAGCACGGTTGGCTCGCTGCTGCATTTCCTTGCCGTGGAGTTCGTCAGCCAGTCGCGCACCGGCAGTACGCTGGTACCGTATCGCGGTGGCGCGGCGATGGTGACGGAAATAATGGGTAACCAGGTCGCGGCGGGCATGGACGCCATCACGACCTTCACCGAACTGCATCGCGGCGGCAAGCTTCGCGTGCTGGCCGTGGCAGGGGAAAAGCGCGCCGATGCCTTGCCGGATGTGCCTACGTTTGCGGAGTCTGGTTTCCCCAACCTGGTGACCTCGTCGCGCTACCTGCTTTATGTCCGCGCCAACACGCCGCCCGACGTGACCACGCAGTGGTATCAGGCCGTGCGCAAGGTGCTGGCCATGCCGGATGTGCGCGAGAAGCTCGCGCGCGCTGGCTATGACATCTTGCCGGGCGGCACTGCTGATGAGGTTGCCAGGTATGCGAGCGCGCTTTCGGCACGGTGGACGCCGGTGATCAAGGCGTCGGGTTTCAAGGGGGATTGAGAGGAATTTCGTAGCCGCACCCCAAACTCGGCTGGAGACGATTTCCATTTGTGTCAGCTTGCTGGAGAATTCCCGCGGCACCCTCCTCCTGTAGGGTGCCGCTTTGTATTAAGCATGTCTGTCCCAGTGTCGTAATTAGCCTCAGAAGACAACCTGGGCGGCGCCAAGGGAAAGTGCCAATGGCGCCGCATCGTGCCGACTGGCGCAATTGCTGTGGCTCGCAGCCGCTCAGGCTGCGAGCCATACACCCGAGCGTATCCAGCCATGACCTCCTTCTCTTTCCGCGCCCGCCGCCTGTGGCTCGCCACAGGCTTTGGCCTGGCACTCTCCGCCTGCGCCCCGATGATCGCGACCACCCCGGCAACGGTGGAGCTCATGCAGCCAGCCGCCACGGCCAAGCGCGTCCAGCTTCTGGCGCCGGCGCAGGTCAAGCTCGACACCGGCTATTCCCGAGACCTCGCTGCCAGGTCGACCTGGTCGCAGGTCGGGCGCCTCCCGCAAGGCGATGTCTACCGCCCCATCGGCACCATTCTCACAATCGAGGGCCGCCACGTTCATGAGGCCTACCTGGTCGTCCGCAACAAGACGCTGGTGGGCTTCTATCTGCCTGGGGAGCAGAACTACTCCCCGCTAACGACAGCAGTACCTTTGAACTTGGGAGAATCGGAATGAAACGGGTTGCGCGCATGCTGATCGCCGGACTGGTGGTGTCATCGCTGCTGGCGGGATGCGCTTCGGGCGTGAAGCACGCCGAGATGGCGGCATCGATGCCCACGCTGAAGCCGGGCGAGGGTCGGATTTATTTCCTGCGTTCGGCGTCGATGTTCGGGGCGGCCATCCAGCCGGATATCCGCCTGAATAGCCAGGTCGTTGGCGAATCCAAGCCCGGCGGTTTCTTCTTCGTGGACCGCACGGCTGGCAAGTATGTCGCGGCGGCCTCGACCGAAACCGAGAAGACACTCAGCTTCGTGCTGGATGCCGGCGAGACCAAGTACGTGCGCAGCTCGCCGTCGCTGGGGCTGATGGTGGGCCGCGTGGTGCTGGAGCTGGAAACACCGGAGAAGGCGAAGGAAGAGCTGGCGTCGCTGAGCTACACGGGGGACCAGGTGAAGACTGCGGCGAAGTAAGCGGATTGATTCAGCCGCGTTGCAGGCTGAGTCGCGTTGACGACGCCGGTGCGTCGTCAATTGACGCATCGGAATTCCGCATGGCTTGCGGCTCAGCGCGGGCCTATCAACGTAGGCGGGGCACCTCCTCGTGATGTTGGCAAAGCAGGGTTGCGCCACCCTTTTCATTGTAGTAACGTAACTACATTGAAGTTGCTAGGAGGGTCATCATGACGATCACAACCCTATCGAGCCGAGAACTCAATCAGGACGTGACAAAAGCCAAGAAGGCGACGAAGGACGGTCCGGTCTTCATCACGGACCGCGGCAAACCGGCGCATGTGCTGTTGAGCTTCGAGGAATATCAGAGGCTCACCCAGCAGCGTCGCAATATTGCAGATGCACTCGCGATGCCCGGCATTGAGGACATCGAGTTCAATCCCCCACGTGCCAACATCAAATTCCGGCCCGCTGATCTCACATGATGTTCGTGCTCGATACCAATGTCGTTTCCGAACTGCGCAAGGTCCGAGCCGGTAAGGCTGATGCAAACGTTGCAGCGTGGTCTGCCAGCGTTGATGCAGCTTGGCTCTTTGTGTCGGCGGTCACCATCATGGAACTGGAAACCGGTGTCTTGCAAATCGAGCGGCGGGATGCCCGCCAAGGTGCGCTGCTGCGGGCGTGGCTGGACCACCATGTATTGCCCGAATTCGCAGGCCGCGTTTTGCCCATTGATACCGCCGTGGCCCTGCGTTGCGCTCGGCTGCACGTACCAGACCGGCAATCGGAGCGGGATGCGTTGATTGCCGCAACAGCAATCGTGCATGGAATGACCGTCGTTACACAAAATGTCGCCGACTTCATGGCAACTGGCGTGAGCGTCCTGAACCCTTGGGACGCCTGATCGTGAGCCGCCGTCTTTTCCCAAGGAGCTTCCCGACGTCACAGTCATCAAGCCGGGAAGCCATCCCCGTTAAGACGCAGGCAGCTCATCCGCCAACACACTCTCCAGCTGCGCCTTCACCAGCCCCAACAAGCAAAATGCACTAAAGCAGCCCTCGAATTGCACACTCTGCTGTTCCAGCAGGGTAAGCACACCATCCATACCAGCCGAGACTGACTGAAGGCTGTACCGCGCCGTGGATAGATCGATTTCCGACTAGGACCTCCTATCGTTGAGTGAAGGTCCGCCGCACGACGTTAGGGAAGGGCGGCGGGCCTGACGACGAGGGTGGAAACCGGTGCCACAGCCATTGCCGGTCAGCCTTGCGGCTGCCTCATCCGGCCCGCCATAGATGGCTTGCCCGTATAGGCAAGAACGGTCGTCAGGGACGACCGTTCGGCTGCTGACATTCGGGTTTCCACACCCGGTCACCGTTGTGTGCGATGACCGTGTCAGTCTCCCGCGTCAGAGCCAACAACTCGATAAGACACTTCGCATTCCTACACGGACGCCGCATCCTGCCCGAGCCACGCCCGCCAGCAAATAGCCAAACGCCTAAACCACTCGCCTCAATCCACCAGCGTCGCCAATGCCTCCCGCGCCTCCCGGCGCAGCTTCTCCAGATCCAGCCCCACGATCGCGCCATCACGCACCACGTGCCGCCCACGCACCAGCACATCCCGCACCGGCGTAGGCTCGCCAGCCGCCACAGGCGCAGTGCCGATGTCATGGAAGCCATGGAACCGCAGCCCGCTGACGTCATAGATCGCCAGGTCGGCAGACTGCCCTGGCGCGAGCGTGCCGATACCCGGCAGCCCCAGCACCTGCGCACCGCCTGCGGTACCCCAGTGGATGACTTCCTCCACGCGGGTTTGCGCGGCCCCGCCCAGCGCCCGGTGCACCAGCCACGCGAAATTGGCCTCATGCACCATGCTGCCCGATTCATTGGACGCCACTCCATCCACGCCCAGTGAAATCGGCACGCCCGCATCGGCCATCGCGCGCACTGGCGCAATGCCGCTGCCGAGCCGCGCATTGCTGACGGGGCAGTGCGCCATGCCGGTGTTGGTTACGGCGAGCATTCGGATCTCTTCGGGATTCACGGTGACCAGGTGCGCGAACCAGACGTCCGGCCCCAGCCAGTCGTGGTCGGCCACGAACTGCACCGGCGTGCACTGGTACTTCTCGCGGCAGAACTTCACGTAGTTGTCGGTCTCCGACAGGTGCGAATGCAGCCGCAGGTCCATGCCGCGCCCGAAGGCGGCCAGCTCGCGCAGCAGTGCGGGGGGCAGCGAAAAGGTTGGCGTCGTTGGTGCGACCACTACGCGGCGCAGGCCATCGGCCGAAGCGTCGTGATAGCGCGCCTTCAGTCGCTCGATATCGGCCAGCATCTCGTCCAGCGTCTCGGGCACCAGCGCGGTGGCGCGCATACCCGGATGATCGGAGGCTGACTGGATGGCGCCGCCGCGGCACAGCACCAGGCGCATGCCAAGCTCTTCCGCTACCTCGAACAGCACGTCCCCGGTCTCCGCCCCATGGCCGTGGTGATACAGGTAGTGGTGATCGGCGCAGGTGGTGGTGCCGGACAGCAGCAGTTCGGCCATGCCCAGTCGCACGGCGGTACGAAAGATCTCCGGCGTGAAGCGCGCCAGGCGCGGGTAGGCGACGGAGGCCAGCCATTGCTCCAGCCCCACGTTCATGCCGCTGGGCACGGCCTTGAGCAGGTTCTGGAACAGGTGGTGGTGGGTGTTGACCCAGCCCGGGTAGACCACGCAACCGGTGGCGTCCAGCACAGCCTCGTCGTCGTGGCGCGGCAGGACTGCACCGATCTCGGCGATGCGGCCGTCGCGGATGCGGATGTCGGCGGCGCCCGCTCGCGCGGCATTGCCGGTGCGGCCGGTCATCACGGCGGCGGCGTTGCGGATCAGAAGGCCGCCGGCGGGCGCGGCGCTGGTGGCGTTGGTGTTCTGCACCATGTTTCAGACCCCTTGGACGTTGTCGGCACTGGCGGGCAGCTCGTCGGCTTCACGGGCGGGCACGCCGTTGAGAATCAGGTTGAGCAGCACAGAGACCACGCAGGCGATGATCACGCTGCTGTGGACAAAGGGCTGCAGGAAGCCGGGCAGCTTCTCCAGCATGCCGGGCAGCATCACGGGCATCATCGCGCAGCCGAGCGTGATGGAGACGATGGAGAGGTTGTTGGGATTGCGGTCGTATTCGACCTCTCCCAGCGTCTTGATGCCGGCGGCCACGACTACGCCGAACATGACCATGGTTGCACCGCCCAGCGCCGCGGCCGGGATCGAGGCAAACAGGGCGCCGATCTTGGGCACCAGCGCCACGGCGCACAGCATCGCGCCGCAGGTGGCCACTACCCAGCGGCTGCGCACCCCGGTGACGATGACCAGGCCCACGTTCTCCATGAAGGCGATATACGGGAACGCCGCGAACATGCCGCCGATGGCGCTGGCCAGGCCGTTGGCACGCAGGCCGCGGGTGGCATCGCGCTCGGTCAGGGGGCGCTTGACGATATCGCCGACGGCGATGAACAGGCCCATCGATTCCACCATCTGCACCACCATCACGATCACCATGGTGGTGATGGCGCCCACGTTGAAGGTGGGCATGCCGAAGGCAAACGGCGTCACCATGGTGAACCACGGTGCGCGCGCAACTTCGTCGAAGCTGCCCATGCCCAGCATCCACGCCACCGCGCCGCCGACCAGCAGGCCGATCACGACGGACAGGTTGCGGATCAGCTCGCCGCCGTGCCGGTTGATGAACAGGATCAGCGCCACCACGCCGAAGGCAACGATGAAAAAAATGGGGGCGCCGAAATCCGACGCCCCCCTTCCGCCTCCAAACCAGTGAAACGAAACCGGGAACAGCGACAGGCCCACCGCGGTGATGGTGCAACCGCTAACCACCGGCGGGAAGAAGCGCTTGAGCTTGCCGATGATGGGCGCAAGGAACATCGCGATTACGCCCGCGGCGATGATGGCGCCGCAGACGCCGTTGAAGCCCAGCGACGGATCGGTGCCGATGGCGATGACGGGGCCCACTGAACTGAATGCAACGCCCTGCATCAGCGGCAGGCGCACGCCGAACTTCCAGAAGCCGACGGTCTGCAGCAGGGTGGCGATGCCGGAGGTGAACAGCGCGGTGCTGATCAGCATGGTGGTCTGCGACGGCGTCATCTTGAGCGCGCCGGCCACGATCATCGGCACGGCGATGGCACCGAGATAACTGACCAGCATGTGCTGGAAGCCGAGCGTCGCCATGGCGCGTGCCGGCAGGACCTGGTCGACGGGGTGAACCGCTGCTTGCATGATGTTGTCTCCTGCCGCGTGCTGGGGGAAAGTGCGCCATGCCGGCGGCGGCTGGCCCGGTCTGTTGGTTGCCGGGCTCGGTCCGTCACGGTGCCATGCGCGGCGCATGGCCGACGCATGCCTTGCACAGTAGTGATGCACGGCATGCCGTCATAGCGCTATTGCGAAGGCCCTGGCACCGGGCCGCAATCGCGCTTGCAAAATGCGCGCCCGGGGCATCAGGGGTTTCCCTTGGGTTGCGTGAGGGCGGGGGTGGTCATAGGATGGATGCGCTTCTTCATTGCTATCCGAATGCGCTGGAAGCGAAGACGTATTCCCGGCGCTTTCCACCATTTTCCCAACGCCATGTCACCCACCGCAGGATGGTCTGCTGCTGCCTCCCGCTCGCCAGTCAGCCGCGGCGGTGACCTCGACCGCATCCAGTCTCTGTCCGGCCGCGTGTTCGGTCCCACGCGGCTGCGCGCGACGGAGGCCGATGCGGCGCTCGATGCCCGTATCGACACCAGCACCATCGGCCGGCTGACGCTGGTCACCATTGCCTACAACCAGGCAGTGCAGATCGAGCCGCAGCCGAACAAGGATGAGTTCGTGATCCAGACCGTGCTGGCGGGTACGTGCCGCGTGGAGACCCCGCGCGGTGCGATGCTGATGCCGCCGGGTGCGACCTTTGTGTTCTCGCCCACCGTGCCGGCCACGTTGTCGCTGGACCCTGGCTGCGAGCGCTTCAGCGTGGTGATCCGCCGGCAGCTGATCGACGAGGCGTTCCGCCAGCAGTTCAGCTTCGAGCCGCCGGTGCCGATTGAATTCGACATGCAGCCGGTGGCGGACGATGGCCGCGCCGCGCGCTGGCAGGCGCTGGTGAGCTACCTGCGCGCGGAAACGCGGGTGCGGCGCGAAGGCAGCGGCGTGCCGGCGGTGGACGGCAGCATCGAGCGCATCGTGCTGTCGACACTGCTGCTCGACCGCTTTGCCGCGGACGGCAATATGCTGCCGCGCCGGTTCGAGGCGGTGCTGCCTGACTATGTGCGCAATGCCATCGCCTACCTGCGCGCCAATCTTGAACAGCCGCTGACGCTGGAGCAGATCGCCGCACATTGCGGCGTATCGGCGCGCACCTTGCAGCTGGGTTTTCGCAAGAGCAAGAACACCACGCCGATGGAGTACCTGCGTCTGCTGCGCCTGCATGGCGCACGCGCCGATCTGCAACGGGCGCGGCAACAGAAGGGGATGGTCAGCGCGATTGCGCTGCGGCACGGCTTTACGCACCTGAGCCTGTTCTCGCGCGAGTACCGGCGCGAGTTTGGCGAGCTGCCGTCGCAGACCTTGCGGGCGGCAGCGCAGCAGGGGGGCTGACGGCGAGCCGGCCCCCTGTTGCTCAGGACCTTCAGCACTCAGATCGTGCCCGCCGCCACCAGTGCCTCGATCTCTGCCTCGTTCATGCCGAGCGACTTCAGGACAGAAGCAGAGTGCTCGCCGACTGCCGGAACATTCCCCATGGAAGCCGGTACGCCCGACAGCGTAGCCGGCGGCAGAAGTGCCTGGATGGCGCCACCCGGCGTCTGGACTTCCCGCCAGCGATTGCGTGCGGCAAATTGCGCGTGCTGCCAAACATCATGCATGTCGTTCAGGGGCGAGTTGGCAATGCCCCCGCGATCGAGACGTTTGACCAGCTGTTCCCCGGTCATGGAGCGGAGATGACTGGCGATCTCCTGGTCCAGCGCCGCGCGATTGGCGACGCGTTGGAGATTGGAGTTAAAGCGGTCATCTGCCGCCAGGGCCGGGTCCTCCAGCACCTCGGAGCAGAACCGCTGCCATTCCCGTTCGTTCTGCAGCCCGAAGATGACGCTGGCCCCATCGCCGGTCTGGTACTGGCCATAGGGGGCGATACCCGGATGCGCAAAGCCGTTGCGTGCCGGCGGCGTGCCGCCATAGTGAGCAAAGTTCAGGGGATATGACATCCATTCGCTCAACGCCTCGAGCATGGTGACTTCAACCCGGAGGCCGGCGCCAGTCCGTGCGCGTTGCAGCAAGGCGGACAGGATGCCGGTATAGGCGTACATGCCAGCGGCAATGTCCGCGATGGAAATGCCGGTGCGCGACGGCGCAGCTTCCGTACCGCTTACCGAGATCAGGCCCGCAGCGGCCTGGATCAACAGGTCATAGGCCTTCTTGTCGCGGTATGGCCCGCTGTCACCATACCCTGAGATATCGCAGACGATCAGCTCAGGATAGTCAGCATGCAATGACTCGAAGTCCAGTCCCATGCGTTGGGCGGCTCCCGGCGCCAGGTTCTGGATGAACACGTCCGCTTCGGCGAGCAGCTTGTGCACGATCGCCTTGGCCTCGGGCTTCTTGAGATCCAGCGTGAGGCTTTCCTTGCCGCGATTTGCCCAGACAAAGAACGACGACTGGCCGTGCACGGAATGGTCATAGTCGCGGGCGAAATCGCCAACGAGCGGGCGTTCCACCTTGATGACGCGGGCGCCGAGATCGGCGAGCTGGCGGCTGGCGAAGGGCGCCGCTACAGCGTGCTCAAGCGCCAGAACGGTGATGCCATCAAGGGGGCGTAGGCTGGGTTTCATGGAGGGAGAATGAAGGGACCTGGCGGCACACGGGCCGGACGACAAAGTATAGGAATGGTCCTCTTCCCCCGAACAGTCGAGAATTCCTAAGGCGGCTTCGAAGTCTTCGAAACTGGCCGCATGCCTGCCCTTAGGGCGCAGCGTCCGGTGCGCCCCATTCGGCGACATACCGGATAAAGTCCCGCGTATAGGCCGGGAGCGCCTTCTGGCTCCGCACGACAATCCGCTGCTCGCGCCGGGCCCATGGCTCATCCAGGGTGACCCCTTCCACCACCCCTTGCTCAATCAGGGGACCCGCTACGGAACGTGGCACGAGGGAGATGCCGGCGCCTTCCTGTACGCAACGCATGGCCGCGGCAAAGTCGGGTGCATGCACGCGAACGCGTGGCTTGATGCCGGCACGCGCGGCCATGTCATTGAGGAAGAGGAAATTGCTGCTCTTGCTGCCGACGGATACCAGGTCGTAAGCCAATGCCTGTGCAAGGGACATCTTGTCGAGCAGCCCGGACGGGTGGCGTGCCGGAACCACGAACATCAACTCATCGACGCCATATCGAATGAACTCCAGGCCCCGCATATCGATCGCGCCGGCCACCAGTCCGACGTCCGCCCGGTCCTCGATCACTGCCCGCACGCTGTCCTCGCTGAGGTGCTCCTCCAGGTCGACATTGACGTTCGGGTACGCCGCCAGGAACCGGCTAAGCGCCGCGGGCAGGCTGGCCATGGTGCTGCTGTTCGCGTAGACACGGATATGCCCTTCAATGCCGTCGGTATGGCGCCGCATCTCCGACTGCAAGCGTTCGACGTTCTCCATGATCGCCTCGGCATAGTGCTGTACCGTCTCGCCCGCCGGCGTCAGGGCCATGCCCTTCTGCGTCCTGTTGAACAACGGGACGCCCATCGCCTGTTCGAGGTTCTTGAGGCGGTAGCTGGCCGAAGGCGCCGTCAAATGCATATCTGACGCTCCTGCCGTCACGCTCTTGGCCTGCGCAATGGCGAGGAATACTCGCAGATCGGTGAGTTCGAAACGCACGCTTGTCTCCGTTGCCCGACAGTTCCTGGGGATGTTTAGAGGAATTCTAACGACACCCCAGGAGCTTTCGACTGGTGTCCTTGCAGGGTCCGATTCTATATTTCGGCTCGTCACGGCAGCTACCGCTGTGCTATGCGAGAAATAATCGGAGACCAACATGACTATATTCTTCCGCAGGATCGCCAGCGCGCTGGGCAGCGCCGCGACACTCCTGGCCTGGGCGTCCCCGTCAGTGGCGCAGACAGACTACCCGGTGCGGCCTGTCCGACTCATCGTTCCGTACCCCGCTGGCGGGCCGACGGACACGTTCGCCCGATCGCTGGCTGCAAGCTGGGGCCGCAAGCTGAACACCTCGGTGGTTGTCGAGAACAAGTCGGGGGCCGGCACGATAGTCGGCACCGAGCTCGCGGCGAAAGCGGCACCGGACGGCTATACGTTGCTGCTGACCACTGTCGCGCATGCCGTGAACCCAAGCATTCACGCCAGCCTGCCGTATCGCACGATCGAGGACTTTGCGCCAGTCGGGCTGGCGGCTCGTGCGCCGCTGGTGCTGGTCGTGAACAAGGGCGTCCCGGCGAAAACACTGCCGGAATTCTTCGCTTATCTGAAGTCGCGTCCCGGCCAGGTCAACTATGGCTCAGCCGGAGTTGGCAGTGCCCCGCATCTCGCCGGGGAACTGCTGAACTACACGGCAGGAACGAAAGCGGTCCACGTCCCATATCGGGGGAGCGCGCCTGCCATGGCCGATCTTATCGGTGGCCATGTCGAATTCATGATCGACAGCGCACCGACAGGGCTGGCGCAGGTGCGCGCGGGAACGGTGCGATTGCTGGGAACGTCGATGGGAAAACGCCTGCCGCAGACCAGGGAGACGCCGGCGATTGCGGAAGCCGTGTCAGGCTATGAGGCGTACACCTGGAACGCGGTATTCGTGCCAGCCCGAACACCGTCGGCAGTTGTCCAGAAGCTGGTCTCGACACTTGGCGATGCACTCAGCGATCCCGCCCTGCAAAGCAAAGCCTTCGAACTCGGATTGCAGCTGGAGACGCAGCCTACACCAGCGGGGCTCGACCAGTTCCTGCGCGCGGAACTGGAGAAGTGGAAGCGGGTGGCCGTCGCCACGAATATGAAAGCCGACTGAGCGAAACCCGCGCAGGCCAGCGCCGGAACCAACCATCAGGAATACGGAGAAGCCATGAACGCCTATCAACTTTGTCCGCAACGCTACTTTGAGGATTTCGAACTCGGAGAGCACTTCAACCTGCCGTCCCGCACCATGACCGACGCGCTGTTCGCGGCGTTCCAGCTGGCAAGCGGGGACAACCATCCGGTTCACTACGACGTCGAGTACTGCCGTGCTCTCGGCATGCCGCACATGCTGGCGCACGGCTTCCAGGTCGTGATCCAGACTGCCGCGGGGGCGGGCCTGTTTCCCCATATGGTCGAGGAGTCCCTGAAGGGCTTTATCGAGCAGAGCAGCCGCTTCCTCGCGCCTGTCTATGTCGGCGATACGTTGTACTGCCGCCTCACCGTCACCGAGCTGGTTCCCGGTCGTACGACCGGCGTGCTGGCGATGCGGTCGGAGGTGCGAAACCAGAACGACGTCTGCGTCATGGAGGGTACGCAAAGGTACTTGCTGCGCAAGCGTGTGCCGGGCAGCAGCGGGGACTGACGGGAGGTCAGCCTCCGCTGCCGGTCAGGACCGTCAGGCTGCCTGGGCCACGGGCAGGCAGACCCTCAGCAGCGTCTGCAAGCGCAGCTTGTCGAGGTGCCGGCCGATAAATACGAACTTGCTTTGCGCGGCCTCCGCGCCCCACGCATCGGCGGGATGAAAATCCATCAGCCGGTGCACGGCTTGCAGCACGTAGCGGCGGTCATCGCCCTCCACGGCCACGATCCCCTTCATCCGGAACACATCGTCCCCTTGCGCCGCGAGCAGTGCCTTCAGGCCGTGCTCCAGGCGCTGGCGGTCGAACGGCTGGTCGAACACCAGCGATACGGACGTCACCGACGGATCGTGGCGGTGGCCGTGCGCGTCGTCATCGTGCACGTGGTCGCAATGCTCGTCGCATACGTGGTCGTGATGGTCGTGGTCGTGCGCATGTTCGTGGTGGTCAGCGTGCGCGTCCGCCTGGATCGTCCCCGTGGTAAAGCCGCCGATGCCGAGGATCTTGCCGAGGTCCACCTGCGCAAAGTTTGAGCGCAGGATCTGCGCACCCTCATTCAGGCGGTGGATGCGTGCCTCCAGCCTGTCTAGCTGCGCGGCGTTCACCAGGTCGGTCTTGTTGAGGATCACGCGGTCGGCCGCCACGATCTGGTCGACGGCCTGGTTGTCGAAGCCGGTCAGTTGGGGATCATCGAGGTGGCTCTCGATATGCACCGCGTCCACCAGCGTCAGGATGCCGTCGAGCGTGACCTGCTTGGCGACTTCGTTGTCCATGAAGAAGGTGGCCGCCACCGGCGTGGGATCGGCCAGGCCGCTGGTCTCGACCAGGATATGGTCGAAGCGCTCGGGCTGCTCCAGCAGCTTCTGCAGGATGCGCACGAGGTCGGTGCGCACATCGACCACGCAGCAGATGCAGCCGTTGGTCATCTGGTAGATCTCTTCGTCGGAGGTCATCACCAGGTCGGAATCGACATCGACCTCGCCGAACTCGTTCTCGATCACGGCGATGCGGTGGCCGTGCTTCTGCGTCAGGATGTGGTTGAGCAGCGTCGTCTTGCCCGAGCCGAGGAAGCCGGTAAGGATGGTGACCGGGACGGGCGGTTGTTGTGCGACGGCAGGTGCGTTCATGTTGTCTCCTGATTGGGTACTGCGTTCCCCGCTATCGCGGGGCGAAAGTTCTCTAGTTCTCTTCAGGCGGTAGCCACGTTGGGGCGCAAGCCTTGCCAGCGTTCCACCAGCCCGTCGTGCGGCACGTCGAACAGGTCCAGCACGCGCCCCACGGTGTGGTTGACGATGTCGTCCACTGACTGCGGATGTGTGTAGAAGGCCGGCACCGGCGGCACCACGATGGCGCCCATCTCGGTCACCGTGGTCATGTTGCGCAGGTGCACCAGGTGGAAGGGCGTCTCGCGCGCCAGCAGCACCAGCCGGCGGCGCTCCTTGAGCATCACGTCGGCGGCGCGGGTGACGAGGTTGTCGGCAAGCCCGGTGGCGATGGCGGCCAGCGTGCGCATGGAGCACGGCGCCACTACCATGCCGTCGCAGCGGAACGAGCCGCTGGCGATGGTGGCGCCGATGTCGCGCACGTTGTGCACCACGTCGGCCATGGCTTCGAGCTGCGGGCGCTGCAATCCCAGTTCATGGTGCGCGGTCAGCAGGCCGGACGGCGAGCAGACCAGGTGGGTCTCCCAGCCGTCCAGTGCCGACAGTGCCTGCAGCACGCGCACGCCGTACACCGCGCCGCTGGCGCCGGTAATGGCCACCACCAGGCGTTGCTTGCGGGTCATGGGGTGGCGCCTTCCTTCGCTGCCTTCTCAGCCAGTGCCTGCAGCACTTGCTCCGGCTTGATCGGGTAGTGCCGGAAGCGCACGCCGATGGCATCGAACACCGCATTGGCAATCGCCGGCCCGATCGCGACGATCGGGTCCTCGCCCACCCCCTTGGCGCCGAACGGGCCGCCGGGGTCGGGGGCCGCTTCCAGGATCACCGTGTGGATGGGTGGCATGTCCATCGCCAGCGGCATCTTGTAGTCGACGAAGTTGGCGTTGAGCGAGCGCCCGGTGCGCATATCGATCTGGTAGTCCTCATACAGCGTATGGCCGATGCCTTGCTGGATGCCGCCTTCGATCTGCCCTGCGGCAGCCACCGGGTGGATCACCTTGCCGACGTCATGCACAGGCAACACCTGCTGCACGGTGATGAAGCCGGTTTCGGTATCGACCGCCACCTCGACAAAATGCGCGGCGAATGAATACGACTTGGTCGGGTGATAGGTGGCGGTGCCCACCAGCTGCGCGGCGGGGATGCCCTTGCGCGGCATCACGGCCTCGCGCACGGTCAGGGTCGGGCCGTCGCGGTCGCGCACGGCGATCACGCCGGCGGTCAGTGTCAGGGCCTCGGGCTCGCATTCCATCAGCTTGGCCGCGCGATCGAACAGCTGGCGCTTGATCTCGCCCGCCGCCATCTGCGCGGCCTTGCCGACCATATAGGTGGTGTGGCTGGCAAAGGCGCCGATGTCCCAGGGCACCACGTCGGTATCGCCGTGCACGACCGCCACCGCTTCGAACGGCAGGGTCAGTTCTTCTGCAACGATCTGGGCGAGGGCGGTATGCGCACCGGTACCCAGCCCGGCCGCGCCGGTCAGCAGCACCACGGTGCCATCCTCATTCATCTTGATGATGGCGTTGCCCTGCTCCTTGATGCCGGGATAGGCGCTGCTGCCGTGCATTTCGCAGCCCAGGCCCCAGCCGGTGCGGATCGGGCCGTTGGTGTCGCGCGGGCGCCGGCGCAGCGCGGGCCAGTCGACCAGTTCCATGCCTTTCTCGATGCAGGCCTCCAGGCCGTGCCCGATCAGCGGATGGTTGGACGGCGCAATGTCGCCTTCGCGCACGGCGTTCTTCAGCTTCAGCCCGGCGGGGTCCAGGCCCAGGTGCTCGGCGGCCTCGTCCATCTGCACGTCGAGCGCGTAATAGGTCTGGACCACGCCATAGCCGCGGAAGGCGCCGGCGATGGGGCTGTTGGTGTAGACGCAGCGGCCTTCGAGCAACACGTTGTCGCAGCGGTACAGCGAGACCATGGCGGCGGTGCCGACATTGGTCACACCCGGGCCATGCGAGCCATAGGCGCCGGAGTTGAACACCACTTTGGCCTGGCGCGCGGTGATGGTGCCGTCGTTGCGGAAGCCTTGCTTGAGCCAGATCTTCGCCGGATGGCGCGTGCGCCCGCCGAGGAAGGTTTCCTCGCGCGTGTATTCCATGCGCACCGGGCGGCGCGTCTCGCGCGCCAGCAGCGCGCACAGGAACTCCTGCTGGAATAGGTCCTGCTTGGCGCCGAAGCCGCCGCCCATGTGGTCGACCAGCACGCGCACCTTGTGCAGCGGCAGGCCCAGCACCTCGGCCATGATGCCGCGCACCATGAAGGCGGTCTGGGTGGAGATCCACACCGTCAGGTTGCCGTTGCCGTCCCAGCTGGTGGTGCAGACGTTGGGCTCCATGTAGGCGGGGGTGGGGCGGCCGCCTTCGTAGATGCCTTCGAGGATGAAGTCCGCCTCGGCAAAGCCCGCTTCGACGTCGCCGCGCTTGATGATCACCGGCGGCAGCACCAGGTTGCCGCCGGGTTCGCGGTCGTGGATGCGCGGGGCGTCAGAGCGCTCGGCGTCCTCGGTGGTGAAGACGGCGGGCAGCGTTTCGTACTCGACTTCGATCAGCTCGACCGCGCGCTCGGCGATCTCTTCGCTGATGGCGGCCACCGCGGCGACGCCTTCGCCCCAGTAGCGCACCTTGTCGTCCAGGATGTACTGGTCGCAGGTCACCGAGGCGGAGCGCGGGTGGGGCGAGCCGGCGTGCAGCACGCGCGGCACGTTCTCATGGGTCAGCACGGCTTTGACGCCTGGCAATGCCAGCGCACGCGAGGTGTCGATGCGGTGGATTTTCGCGTGCGCGAGGTTGCAGCGCTTCATCTTGCCGAACAGCAGGCCGGGGAAGGGCATGTCGGCAACGTATCTGGCGTTGCCGGTGACCTTGTCGAGCAGGTCGGTGCGCTTGACGCTGTGTCCGATCACGGCGTGGGTCATCATGCCTCCTCGCTGGCGCGGGCCTTGCAGCCCGCGAATTCCATGGCCTCGGCGGTCCTCTCGATGGCCTCGATGATCTTGGTGTAGCCGGTGCAGCGGCAGATATTGCCGGCAATGGCAAAGCGGATTTCGTCGCGCGTGGGACGCGGGTTCTCGTCCAGCAGCGCCTTGGCCATCACCACGAAGCCCGGCGTGCAGAAGCCGCACTGCGCGGCGCCGCACTGCATGAACTGCTCCTGGATCGGGTGCACGGTGTCGGGCGCGGGCTGCACGCCTTCGATGGTGGTGATGTGGCAGCCGTGCGCTTCGGGCGCCAGCACCAGGCAGGAATTCATCGGCTGGCCGTCGATGATGACGGTGCATGAACCGCATTCGCCCACGTCGCAGCCCTTCTTGGTGCCGGTCAGGCAGGCGTCGTTGCGCAGGGCGTCGAGCAGCGTGCCGTGCGGTTCCACCGCCAGTTCGCGCGGTTCGCCGTTGATGACGAGTTCGATTATCTTTCGCATGTTGCGGCCTCCAGGGCTTGTTCCAGGGCGCGGCGGGTCAGCACGCTGACCATCTGCCGCCGGTAGGCTTCGCTGGCGCGCACGTCGCTGATGGGGCGCGCTTCGCCCATGGCGGCGTGCGCGGCCTGCAGGACCAGGGCGTCCGTCACGCGCTGGCCGCGCAGCACCTGCTCGGCACGCACGGCGCGTACCGGGGTCGGGCCGACCGCTGCCAGCACGATGCCGACCTCGGCGCAGTGGCCGTTCTCGACTGTCAGTGATACCGCCACGCCGACGGTGGCCAGTTCCATCTGCACGCGGCGGCCATGCTTGAGGTAGACCTTGCCGGTGTGGGGGCGCGGCGCCGGCACGGTGATGCGGGTGACGATCTCGTCCGGCGCGATGGCGGTCTTGCCGACGCCGGTGACGAAGTCCTCGACGCGCAGCTCGCGCGAGCCTGACAGGCCATACAGGTGTACCGAAGCACCGTCCGCCACCAGCGGCGCGATCGAATCGGCCGACGGTGACGCGCGGCAGACGTTGCCCACCACGGTGGCGCGATGGCGCACCTGGATCGAGGCGAAGTCCGTCACGGCTTTCGCCAGGCTGGCGTAATGGCGCTGCACGAAGCCCGAGGTCTCCACCGCGCGCGTGGTCACCAGCGCGCCGATGCGCAGGCCGTTGACGGGGTCGAACGTCAGCACGTCCATGCCCGGGATCTTCTTGATATTGATCACCTGCTCGGGCTTGCGCACGGACTCCTTGATCTGGACCAGCAGGTCCGTGCCGCCGGCCAGCACGCTGGCCTTGCCGCCGCACCGGTGCAGCATGGCCGAGGCTTCCGCCAGCGTTGCCGGTTCGAAATATTCAAACGCTCTCATTGCTCCTCCTGGTCTGTGCCATCGGCGTCTGCCTGTCGTGTGGGGCGCGCACCGTTGAAGTCATCATGGGCGGATGGGCTTCATCGGTAAAGACCCGGAAACGGATTAATTGATCGTGTTACCCTCTGAATCAGACGCGCCGGCCAATCTGGCAAGACAAGTGCGCACCCCGACATCCCGGAGGTAGACAACGTGCCAAACATCAGCAACATGAACGTGTCGCTGCGCCAGCTGCGCGCGTTCATCGCCGTGGCGCAGGAGCGCCACTTCACCCGCGCGGCCGAGAAGCTGGACCTGTCGCAGTCGTCGGTCAGCGCGCTGATCCACGAGCTGGAAGGCAACCTCGGCCTGAAGCTGTTCGACCGCCACACGCGCCAGCTGCACATCACGCAGGCGGGCGCGGAGCTGCTGCCGCTGGTGAAGAAGGCGGTGGCCGATATCGACAGCGTGATCGAGAACTCCAGCGAGCTGCGCACGCTGGGGCGCGGGCGCGTGTCGATCTCGGCGTCGTCGATCCAGGCCGCGCTGATGCTGCCGCGCGTGATCCGCGAGTTCTGCGTGAGCCATCCCGGCGTGAAGGTGGAACTGCACGACGTGTCCGAGCATGAGGTGACCAAGATGGTCAGCTCGGGCGAGGTGGATTTCGGCATCGGCACCATTCCCGAGGGCCAGCCCGACCTGAGCGCCCACCGGCTGATGTCCGATCCCTTCGTGATCGTGATGCCGGCGCATCATCCGCTGCGGCGGCGCAAGACGCTGCGCTGGGAAGACGTGGCGGGCCTGCCCGTGATCGGGCCGCACAAGGGCAACCCGATCCGCGACTGCCTGGATACCGCGCTGGCCGCGCGCGGCATTTCGCTGCAGCGGGTGCACGAGGTGTTCCTGCCGCTGACCATGGTGGGCATGGTGGATGCCGGGCTGGGCATCGCGGTGATGAGCGCGGCGGTCACGCGGCTGACTTCCGCGCTGGGGCTGGCCACGGTGATGCCGACCGATCCGGTGATCCACCGCGAGATCTCGCTGCTGGTGCACGCGGACCGGTCGCTGTCACCGCCGGCCCAGGCTTTCCGCGACCTGCTCATGCGCTATCGCGCCAAGCTGGCCGACGCAGCCTGACTACGTCATGCCGGCTCCTTCGCCAGCCCGTGGGCCTGGGGGGCCGGCGAGCGGGCGTTGAACAGCAGGTTCAGCAGCACCGCGGTCAGCGTGCCGAGCAGGATGCCGTTCTGGCAGAACTTGGCCAGCAGCTCCGGCATCTGCGCGAAGAACTTGTCCGACACCAGCGGGATCATGCCCAGCGCTACGCTGACGGCGACGATATAGGCGTTCTTCTTGTTCTCGACAAAGTCCACATGGCCGAGGATGCGCACGCCGGTGGCGGCCACCATGCCGAACATCACCAGCGCGGCGCCGCCCAGCACGTATTGCGGGATCGAGGCGGCAAAGAAGGCCAGCTTGGGCA
Source organism: Cupriavidus sp. FW305-26 (assembly GCF_058787975.1). Classification (NCBI taxonomy): domain Bacteria; kingdom Pseudomonadati; phylum Pseudomonadota; class Betaproteobacteria; order Burkholderiales; family Burkholderiaceae; genus Cupriavidus; species Cupriavidus sp. FW305-26. The sequence continues at coordinate 39,277 of NZ_JBYTAH010000048.1, read as the reverse complement.
GGCAGCCCAGCACGATGAGGATGCCGCCGGCGGTGGCGCAGACCCAGCGGCTGCGCACGCCGGTGACCTGCACCAGCCCCACGTTCTGCGCGTACGAGGTGTAGGTGAAGGTGTTGAACACCGCTCCCACCAGCGCGCCCACGCCGTCGGCACGCAGGCCGCGCGCGAGGTCGTCGCAGCCCACCGGGCGGCCCACGATCTCGCCTAGCGCCAGGAACTGGCCCACGCCCTCGATCATGATCACGATCATCACCACGCACAGCGTGACCGCGGTCATGGCATCGAAGGTGGGCCAGCCGAAGTGGAAGGGCGTGATGAACTCCACCCAGTGCGCGTTGTGCAGGCCGTCGAAGTTGACCTTGCCCAGCGACAGCGCGATCACGAAGCCCACCGCGATGCCGATCAGCACCGCCACGTTGCACAGGAAACCCCTGGCAAAGGCCACCAGCGCCAGCACCGTGCACAGCACAGCGGTGGCGATGGCGATGTTCACCGGCAGGCCGAAGTTGGGATTGGGCACGGGGCCGGCCGCCGTGTTGATGGTCGGGTTGCCGCCCGCCGCCCAGTTGATGCCGACGCGCATCAGCGAGACGCCGATCACCAGCACCACCGTGCCGGTCACTACCGGCGGGAACCAGCGCACCATCTTGCCGACATAGGGCGCGGCAATGTAGGTGAAGATGCCCGCCACCATCACCGCGCCGAACACGGCCGGCAGGCCCAGCGACGGATTGGAGCCGGTGGCGATGATCGGTGCGATGGCGGTGAAGGTGACGCCCATCATCACCGGCAGGCGGATGCCGACCTTCCAGATGCCGATGCTCTGGATCATCGTCACCAGGCCGCAGCAGAACAGGTCCGCGGCGATCAGGAAGGCCACCTGGTCCTTGGGCAGCTTGAGGGCGCCGCCGATGATCATCGGCACGGCAATGGCGCCGGCATACATCACCAGCACGTGCTGCAGGCCAAGGGCCAGCAGGCGGGTCGGGGGCAGGACCTCGTCGACGGGATGCACGGGGGCATTCCCTTGCGTAGGCAGGGTGGAATTCATACTGTCTCCTTTGGTCGGTACCACGCCGGTCGCGCATTGCGCTCACGTGTCGCCAAGGTCGCCGGCAGTTTCCTTTCCGGGATGGTCAGTGGCCATCCTTCTCGTGCGATGCCCGCGCCTGTCCTGTCTTGTCAGTCCAGCATGACAGCGGCGGCGGGAAGGTACAACGTTCGCGGCGGATTTATCGATCGGGTGAAACGATGAGTCCGCCCGTTTCAGCGGGTTATCCCTTACGGCACGTGGGAGCCCGCGCGTTCCAGCCGCTTCAGCAGTGCTGCCGCGCGCTCCATCGCGGCAGGGTCGATGCGAGCGCGGATACCGTCGAAGGCAGGTCCGCGCGTGGCGTCCAATCCCATGCGTGATGTGGTGCCCACACCCGAGGCCGAGGGGTCGAGTGCGCTGCCAGGCAGGCCGTCGACCACCACCACGTCCAGGTGCGGTTGCAGGTGCGTGGCCATCGCCCACAGCACTTCTTCATCGCGGGTGATGTCGACGTCCTCGTCCACCGCGACCACCGTCTTCAGGTACGGATCCCAGCCGAGCAGGCCCAGCATCACCTGGCGCGCCTCGCCTGGGCGGCTCTGGCGCAGCGCCACGTAGGCGTGGAAGTGCGTACCGGAGCTGGGGTAGTGCACGGCGGTGACGCCGGGGAAGCGCTCCCTGAGCTTGTCGACCATCTCCGATTCGCGCGGGATGCGGCCCAGGTTCAGGTGTTCGGCCGAGTTGCCGCCGACCACGTCGACCAGCCATGCATCGGTGCGGCGCATCACGCTTTCCACGCGCAGCAGGTTGTTGGTCGAGCGGTCCGACGAATAGCCGGTGAATTCACCGAAGGGGCCTTCGTCGACGCGCGCGTCGGGATCAATCACGCCTTCAAGCACGATCTCCGCATGCGCCGGCACCAGGATGCCGTGGCGCGGCGTGCGTACCGCTTCCAGCGGCGCGCCGAACAGGCCGCCGGCAACGTGGCGCTCGTCCACGCCGTAGGGCAGCCGCGCAGCGCCGGCCAGCATGAACAGCGGATGCGCGCCGATCACCATGGCCACCGGCAGCGGCCGGCCCAGTTCGGTGGCGCGCTGCTGCATGCGCCACAGGTGCCCGCGCGAATGCAGGCTGGTGGCGATCTCGGTCGGCGAGTGCAGCATCGAGCGGTGGTAGCTGGCGTTGCCGATGCCGGTGTCGGGGTCTTCCGCGATCAGGATCGCGTTGGTGATGTATGGGCCGCGGTCGGTGGCGAAGTGCTTGATCGCCGGGATCGTGCGCAGGTCGATGTGTTCAGTCTCGACATGGCCGGTGACGGCGCCGCTGTCCAGCACGCGCGGCGCCACCATGCGGCGGCTGCGGGTCTGGTATTCGCCATGGATGCCGGCGGGCGCCACGCCGCCCAGCATGCGCCCCACGCGCTCGCGCGAGGCGAAGAGGTTGGTCGCCAGCGACGTGCCCAGCCCTTCGACATGGTCGAACAGCAAGGCCGGATGGCGGCCCTGCGCGGCCAGCGCCCACACCAGTGCGGTCGGGTCCTGGTCCGCGCCGACCGGCTCGCGGATATGCAGCACGTCTTCGGGAAAGGCCTCGCGGTAGGCGGCCAGGAACTGGTGGAAGTCCTGCGAGGTGTCGTGAAAGGGCTTGCGCGCCGATGCCGCTGAGGCGAAGGGCGCTGAGGGTGAGTTCATGGATCGGCTCCTGTGGTCAGGGTTGGCCAGGGCGAAGGCTGCCCCGGGGGCCGGGAGTGCTCCCGGCCGCCGTGCCGTGCCTGCCTGCCGAACAGCTAGCGACTACATGTCAGCGCGTGCTGGCGTACGTATCCTTCAGCCGCGCCAATGCCTCTTGCTGCGTCCTGGGCGGCGCCGTGGTCTCGATGCCGACCAGCCGGGCGATGTTGTTGCCCATGTAGTCCTCCAGCCCGTCCTCGTCCAGGTCCATGCCCTGCGGCGCGGGACCGCACAGCATCTCCAGCTCGCGCAGCCACATGCCGGGCTCGTTGGGCGGGGTGTCGGTGCCGAACACGATCTTGTCGCGCGGCAGCTGGCGCGCGAACTCGACGATGCGCGACTGGAAGCACCAGCCCGATTCGCAATACACGTTGGGCGTGTCCATTGCCATCCAGAAGGCCTCGAACGAGTAGTTGCCGCCGGTCTGGATGCCGAAGTGGCCGATGATGAAATTGACCATCGGGAATTCGCGGATGATCGGGTAGAACATCGTCGGGATGGTGTACGGGCCGTCGCCGGTGTGGATCAGCACCACCACGTTGTACTTGGCGCAGACCTTCATCGCCGGGCGCAGCCAGTCCAGCGCGCGGTCGGGGCGGTAGCCGTGCATGTTGGCATGCAGCTTGAGCATCTTGAAGCCGTATTCCTTGACGTGGAATTCCAGCTCCTGCGCGCCTTCTTCCGGGCCCCAGCGCGGGTTGAAGGTGAAGTTGCCGATAAAGCGGTCGGGGTACTTCTGGCAGAGCTCCGCGATGTAGGCCATGTAGTCGCGGATGCCTTCGCGCCCGCGGCGGTTGCCGTCGCGGTAGCCGGTGTTGCCCGGCGGCGGCTGGATAAAGCCCATGTCGATGCGGCGCGGCTTGCCGTTGATCATGTAGGGGCCGTCCATCATCTTGAGCATGCGCTCGCCGTTGAAGGGCTCGCCGGTGTGGCGCCAGGCCTCGTCGACGAGATTGGTCGGGTGCAGATGGGTATCGATAATCATGTTGTGTGCTCCGGAGTCCGTTGTCGGTGGCGCGGGCCTGTGCGCTTACGCGGCCAGGCGTGCTTTCGCTTCTTCGAGCGTGCGCGGGACCGGCGTCGGTTCCAGGCCGATCATCCGGGCGACGTTGTTGCCGAGGTAGTCTTCCAGCGTGTCTTCATCCAGGTTCAGGCCCTGCGGCGGCTCGAAGCACAGCACTTCCAGCAGGCGCAGCCACATGCCGGGCTCGTTGGGCGGGGTGTCGGAGCCGAACAGGATCTTGTGCTTGGGCAGCACCTTGGCGAACTCGACGATGCGCGACTGCAGGCACCAGCCCGATTCGCAGTACACGTTGGGCATGTCCATGGCCATCTGGAACGGCTCGAAGCAATACACGCCGCCGGTCTGCACGCCGAAGTGGGCCATGATGAAGTTCACCGTCGGGAACTCCTTCATCATCGGCACCCATTCGGTCGGGATGCTGTAGGGGCCGTCGCCGGTATGCAGCTTGACCAGCACGCCCAGCTCGGCGCACTTCTGCAGTGCCGGGCGCAGCCAGTCGAGGGCGCGGTCCGGGCGGTAGGCATGCATGTTGGCCTGGAACTGGACCATCTTGAAGCCCAGCTTCCTCACGTAGTGCTCCATGGCGTTGACGCCGTTCTCGACGCCGCAGCGCGGGTTGTAGACGAAGCAGCCGATAAAGCGTTCCGGATACTTCTTCACCATCTCCGCGGTGTAGGCCATGTACGCGTCGATGGACTCGCTGCCTGACTTCACGCCGTCGGTGTAGGTGTAGATGGTGTTGCCCTGCGGGGGCTGGATAAAGGCTTTGTCGATGCGGCGCGGCTTGCCGTTGATGGTGAACGGGCCGTCCATCATCTGGATCAGGCGCTCGCCGGTGAACGGGTCGCCGTCGTGGCGCCAGGCCAGGTCCACCAGGTTGGTCGGATAACAGCTGGTGTCGATGATCATGGGAGATCCCCTAACAATGACTAGGTTGGACACGCATGCGGCGGGCGTGCGCGAACAACGCCGCGGGGCCGGCCTTGCATGCTGCTATCGGGAGTCTTTGTCAGGGGAGCTGTTGGACCACTGCGCCACCGACGAAACCCTCCGTCAGTGAGCAATCTCCAGTTGAACCTCGCGGCATTGCGCCGCTGCTGTCCAATCGACCGCTTCTACCCACGCGCTCTTTATACCTAGCGCGCAAGCGTTGCGTCAAGCGCATCATGTGTTGCGCCGCACGAACAGCGGGCGCACGTGCATTCCAACCATGGTACGAATCCGCTACATTGCATAAACCGTGGTGGCAGGCCCGCCGGCGCGGGGCAGGGAGAACTCGGGCCGATTGCTTTGAACGGGGTTTATCACGGGGAAGGGTGAAAAACATGCACGGCAACTATGCGGTGATGGCGGGGGCCATGCTGTCTGTTGCGCTGTCGATGGCGCTGGGCGGCTGCGGCGGGGATGGGGGCCAGACGGAGATGGTGTCGCCGACTGCGACGACCACGGCGGCCACGACAACAAAATACGGGGTCACGGAAACCACCACCAGCGCCACCACGCGCTGGGCACCGGCGCTGACCGATACCTGGCAGATCCAGCTGACCGGCAAGCTCAACACCAGCTATGCGGTGACTGCCTATGACTTCGACCTGTTCGATACGCCGCAGGCCACTATCGCTGCGCTCAAGGCCCAGGGCCGGCGCGTGATCTGCTATTTCTCCGCGGGCAGCTCCGAGGACTGGCGCCCCGACTACAACCAGTTTGCCGCCGCGGACATGGGCGCGCCGCTGTCGGGCTGGGCGGGCGAGCGCTGGCTCGATACGCGCTCGGCCAACGTGCGCCGCATCATGCAGGCGCGCATGGACCTGGCGGTCAGCAAGGGCTGCGACGCGGTCGATCCGGACAACGTCGATGGCTATACCAACAGCACCGGCCTGCCGCTGACGGCCGAGACCCAGCTCGACTACAACCGCTTCCTGGCGGCCGAGGCGCATGCGCGCGGGCTGGCGGTGGGGCTGAAGAACGATGTGGAGCAGGTGGCGGACCTGGCGGCGAGCTTCGATTTCGCCATCAACGAGCAGTGCTTCCAGTACCGGGAGTGCGGCGCCTATACGGCGTTCACGGGGCAGGGCAAGCCGGTGTTCCAGATCGAGTACGCCACCAAGTACAAGGACGCGGCCACGCGCGCCGGGCTGTGCGCCAAGGCGCAGGCCGCCAACCTGCGCACGCTGGTGTTGCCCAAGACCCTGAACGGCTCGTTCCGCTACGCCTGCGACGCCTGAGTGCCTGCGCCGGCGGGGGCGGCGCGTTCCAGCTCCCGCCAGGCCAGGTAGAGCCGGGTATCGAATTCCAGCTGGTGGTAGCGCGGCTCCATGTGTTCACAGAGCCGGTAGAAGGCCTTGTCGTGATCGCTCTCCTTCAGGTGGGCGAGCTCGTGCACGACGATCATGCGCAGGAATTCCGGCGGCGCTTCCTTGAACAGCGACGCCACGCGGATTTCCTTCTTGGCCTTGAGCTTGCTGCCCTGCACGCGCGAGATCGCGGTGTGCAGGCCCAGCGCACGCTGGGCCGAATCGAGGCGCGCATCGAAGCCGACCTTGTGCAGCGGCGGCGCGCTGCGCAGATATTCCTGCTTGATGTCCGTGGTGTACTCGTACAGCGCGCGGTCGGTCTGCACGGTATGGCGCCCGGGGTAACGGCGGGCGATATGGTCCCCGAGCCGGCCGGCGGCGATCAGCTCGCGCACCTGCTCCAGCACGCCGGGTGGGTAGCCGCCCAGGAAGCGCATCGGGTCCTTGCCGGCGGGGCGCCAGGTTTCACTCACGGCAGTGGCCTGCTCAGTGGTGGTGATGGTGGTGCATCCAGCTGTTGTCCAGCGAGTTGACGAAGGACTCGACCGCGTCCTTGTCGCCGGTGGCGTGACGCATCATCTCGCCGCACTTGCAGAAGCCCTGGTACGGGGTGATGTGCGAGCAGGCCGACGTCTTCTGCAGGTACAGCGTGACGGGTTTGGTGCACTTCTTGCACTTGAACTTCAGGGTCAGGGCGGGTTTGCTCATGGCGATGGCTCGGGAAATCGGCGAAAAATCGAACCTGTCATTGTACCGGCCAGGGCGGAATCGAGCAGCGCTGCCTCAGCGCGCCGCGCCTGCCTGATACACTCCCGCCATTCCCGAACAACCCTCCAACACGCACCCATGGCACAGTACGTTTTCACCATGAACCGCGTGGGCAAGATCGTCCCGCCCAAGCGTCACATCCTGAAGGACATCTCGCTGTCGTTCTTCCCCGGCGCCAAGATCGGCGTGCTGGGCCTGAACGGCTCGGGCAAGTCCACGGTGCTCAAGATCATGGCCGGCCTCGACAAGGAAATCGAGGGCGAAGCCACGCCGATGCCGAACCTGAACATCGGCTACCTGCCGCAGGAACCGCAACTCAATCCCGAGCAGACCGTGCGCGAATCGGTGGAAGAGGCGCTGGGCGGCGTGTTCGAGGCGCGCAAGAAGCTCGACGAGATCTACGCGGCCTATGCCGAACCGGACGCCGACTTCGATGCACTGGCCGCCGACCAGGCCAAGTACGAAGCCATCCTGGCCGCCAGCGACGGCAACAATGTCGAACTGCAGCTGGAAATCGCCGCCGACGCGCTGCGCCTGCCGCCGTGGGACGCCAGGATCGAGCATCTCTCCGGCGGTGAAAAGCGCCGCGTGGCGCTGTGCCGCCTGCTGCTGTCGCGCCCCGACATGCTGCTGCTGGACGAGCCGACCAACCACCTGGATGCGGAATCGGTGGAATGGCTGGAACAGTTCCTGACGCGCTTCCCGGGCACCGTGGTGGCCGTGACCCACGACCGCTACTTCCTCGACAACGCCGCCGAGTGGATCCTGGAACTGGACCGCGGCCAGGGCATCCCCTGGAAGGGCAACTACAGCTCGTGGCTGGACCAGAAGGAAGCGCGCCTGAAGCAGGAAGAGGCCAGCGAATCGGCCCGCCAGAAGGCGCTGCACAAGGAGCTGGAGTGGGTGCGCCAGAACCCGAAGGGCCGCCAGGCCAAGTCCAAGGCGCGTCTGGCCCGCTTTGACGAACTGAACAGCCAGGACTACCAGAAGCGCAACGAAACCCAGGAAATCTTCATCCCGGTGGGTGAGCGCCTGGGCAACGAGGTGATCGAGTTCGACGGCGTGAGCAAGGGCTACGGCGACCGTCTGCTGATCGACAACCTCAGCTTCAAGGTGCCGCCGGGCGCCATCGTCGGCATCATCGGCCCGAACGGTGCCGGCAAGTCGACCTTCTTCCGCATGCTGACCGGCAAGGAACAGCCCGACAGCGGCGAGATCAAGATCGGGCCGACCGTGAAGATGGCCTTTGTCGACCAGAGCCGCGACGCGCTTGATGGCACCAAGACCGTGTTCGAAGAGATCTCGGGCGGCTCCGACATCCTGACGGTGGGCAGGTACGAAACGCCGTCGCGCGCCTATATCGGCCGCTTCAACTTCAAGGGCGGCGACCAGCAGAAGCAGGTCGGCACGCTGTCGGGCGGCGAACGCGGCCGCTTGCACATGGCCAAGACGCTGATTGCGGGCGGCAACGTGCTGCTGCTGGACGAACCGTCCAACGACCTTGACGTGGAAACGCTGCGGGCGCTGGAAGATGCGCTGCTGGAATTCGCGGGCTGCGTGATGGTGATCTCGCACGATCGCTGGTTCCTGGACCGGATTGCTACGCACATCCTGGCGTTCGAGGGGGACTCGCATGTGGAGTTCTTCCCCGGCAACTACCAGGAATATGAGGCGGACAAGAAGCGGCGGCTGGGTGAGGAAGGGGCCAAGCCCAAGCGGATTCGGTATAAGCCGATTGTGCGGTGAGCGTTGTGGAGGGGAGTTAATTCGCCGTTCGCGTTTTCGCGCGAATGGCGAATGGCGAATGACGCAGTGTTGTCGCAAGTCCTGCAGGACGGGAGGAGTGATGATGAAATCTGGCAGGTCTCCAGTTTCCCTATATCTGACGAAATCCGAAATCGCCGAGCTAAGGCGGAACAAGAAACGCATCTCAGACTTGGCTCGAAAGGCATTCAGCTCGATGAACCTGAAGGGCAAATAAAGCCCCTTGGGCCCGAGCGGCGCCAGCGGTGAGCAGACAGCGCTCGTGCCATAAGCAAAAGCCCCGACTCAAATGAGCGGGGCTTTCTGCTGAGTAATCCCTGCGACCATTCTTCGGCCTTCTACGGCATTCTCCTAGCCCGCTTTCACCAGCCTAACCCGCGTAATCTCCGACGGCGCCCCAAACCGCTTCGGCGGCCCCCAATACCCGGTGCCACGGCTGATATAGATCCACAGTGAACCATGCCGCACCAGTCCGGCGGTGTATGGCTGCTGCATCGGCACGAACAGGTTCCACGGCCAGAACTGGCCGCCGTGGGTATGGCCGGACAACTGCAGGTCGAAACCGGCTTCCGCCGCGGCGGCAGCGGTGCGTGGCTGGTGGGCCAGCAGCACGCGCGCGCCGGCGTGTGCCGGGGCGCCGGCGATGGCGCGGTGCGGGTCGCTGCGGTGGCTTTCGTGGAAGCGGCCGGCGGAGTAGTCGGTGACGCCGCCAAGTACCAGCGCGTCGCCGTCGTGCTGCAGCACCACATGTTCGTTCATCAGCACGCGCACGCCCAGGCGGCGCAGCTCAATAATCCACGGCTCCGCGCCGGAGTAGTACTCATGGTTGCCGGTGACGAAGTAGGTGCCGTGGCGCGCCTGCAGCCGGGCCAGCGGCGCGGTGTGGGCGGATAGTTCGCGCACGGTGCCGTCGACCAGGTCGCCGGTGATGGCGACGGCGTCGGCCTGCAGGCTGTTGACGCGGTCGACGATGCGGTCGAGGTAGGGCCGCTTGATGGTGGGCCCGACATGGATGTCGCTGATCTGGGCGATGGTGAAACCATGCAGGGCGTCGGGCAGGCCGGCCACGGGCACGTCGACTTCGACCACGCGCGCCAGCCGGCGGGCATTGATATAGCCGGCCAGCGTGACCAGCAGCGCCAGCAGCGGCACCGCCACCGCACTGCCCGCGGACAGGCCGGGCGCGTGCCAGCCGAGCAGTTGCCCGGCCAGCCAGGCCGCCGCCAGCGCCACGTCGCGTACCAGCGTCAGCACCAGCAGGGATGAGAAGAATCCCATTGCCAGCATGCCGATCCAGGAAACCAGGTCCGACCAGGGCTGGCTGACGCGCCGCGCCAGCAGCCCGGCCGGCAGCAGGGCGCAGGAGAGGGCCAGCCAGGCGACGGCCAATGCCTTGACCGCCATCGGCACCGGCATCGCCGGCAGCAGGCGCAGCCCGATATAGCCGTGCAGCAGGGCTGTCACGAGGGCGGCGGTCAGGATGGTGGTGCGTGGAGGCATGGGGGCGGGCCTGGGCGGAGTCTTCAAAGATGAGGCCGTGCGGGGCGGCTTCAAGGGCCGTTGTGGTGGCATCAGGCCAAGCAAGATGCACACCCGCCTTGCCTGCGCGCGTCGCAACGGCGCATTGCGGCTTGACATGGCCGCCTGCCGCCCCGACTACTTCTTTGTATGAAGGCCGCTGTCGATGGCCGCCGCGCATGCCCCATGCCACCGGCTGATCTGTCTTTTTTGGGGACGGATCCTGAATGTTTTCGAATCAGATTGTTCGCCTTTGCGGCCTAATTTAGATTCGCGGGATGGGCCGCCTGTTGTGCAGCATCGTGCCCGCGGTGCCGGCCCGCCGGCGCAGGCGGCTTCCTCCCGGAGAAACCCATGTCTTTTCGCCTGAAGCAGACCAGCGCCCTGATCGCCGCGGCGTGGCTTGCATTCGCCCCGCTCAGCCCGCAGGCCGCCACGCCGCCCACGCCAACCGCGGCTGCCCTGAGCTGGCCCCGCAATTTTGACGCCGCCACCGATCACGTGGAGCTGTACCAGCCCCAGATCGAGACCTGGGACGGCAACCGGCTGTCCGGGCGCGCGGCGGTGGCGGTGGGCGAGAAGTCGGGTTCTCCGACCTACGGCGTGGTGCATTTCTCGGCAACCGGCGATATCGACAAGTCCTCAGGGCTGGTGCAACTGACCCGAATCACGGTGGACAGCGTCGAAGTGCCGACCCGGCCCGACGCCGCCGACCGGGTGCGCCAGGCGCTGGTGTCGCGCCTGCCGGCCAACGGGCTGACGGTGCCGCTGGACCAGTTGCAGGCCAGCTACGCGGTATCGCAGCAACTGGCCAAGGCTGGCCGCGTGGCGGTGCGCAATGACGTGCCCCAGATCCTTTTTGCCACCACGCCGACGCTGCTGGTGCTGGTCGACGGCGAGCCGGCCTGGCGCGCCGTGCCGGGCACGCAGTACGAACGGGCGCTGAACAGCCGAGCGCTGCTGCTGCGCGAATCCGGCGGCGAGCTGCACCTGAAGGCGGCCGGCTACTGGTATCGCTCCGAATCGGCCGGCGGCGCCTGGGAAGTGATGACGACCGTGCCCAAGGCGCTGGAGAGCGCGGCCACCAAGGCGGCGGCCGGCATGAAGCCCGACACGATGCTGCCGGCCGACGGCAAGCGGCCGGCGAGGGCGCCGGCGATCCTCTTTGCCACGCAGCCGACCGAGCTGGTCATGACCAGCGGCGCGCCGCAGATGACGCCGGTCAGCGGCGTCAGCCTGCTGACGATGTCCAATGCCGACCACGCGGTCTTTGTCGATCCGGGTGCCAACCAGTATTACGTGCTGGTCTCGGGCCGCTGGTTCCGCGCGCCGATGCTGACCGGGCCGTGGGAGTACGTGCCCGGCGCCCAGCTGCCGGCAGACTTCGCCAGGATCCCGGCGACCGACCCCAAGGCCAATGTGCTGGTCTCGGTGCCCGGCACGCCGCAGGCACGCGAGGCCGAGATCGCGGCGACCATTCCGCAGACCGCCACGGTGTCGCGCAGCAAGGCCAGCCTGGCGGTGGCGTATGACGGCGCGCCGCGCTTCACGCCGGTCACCGGCACCTCGCTCAGCTACGCGGTCAACAGCGGCACGCCGGTGATCGAGGTCGACAGCAGCCACTACTACGCGGTCGCCAACGGCGTCTGGTTCACGGCGCCGGCACCGTCCGGCCCGTGGCGTGTGGCCACCGAAGTGCCGTCGGCGATCTACACCATCCCGCCGACTTCGCCGGTGTACTACGTGACCTATGTGCGCATCTATTCGGTCACGCCGGAGACCGTGGTGGTGGGCTACACCCCCGGCTACATGGGCGTGGTGGTCAGCGCCGACGGCACGGTGGTGTACGGCACCGGCTATGTCTATCCGCCCTATGTGGGCGCGGTCTACTACGGCTACCCGGCCACCTATGGCTACGGCGCCGGCTTTGGCATCGGCATGGCCGAGGGCTTTGCCTTCGGCTTCGCCGCCGGTGCGTTCTGGGGCGCGGCGTCGCCGTACTGGGGCCCTCATTGGTGGGGCGGCGCGTACAACTGGAACTACGTCAACGTGAACCAGGCCAATTTCTACGGCCGCTGGGGCCAGGGCACCGTGACCCACGCTCAGGGCTGGAACGCCTGGACCGGCACCGAATGGCGCGGCACCGCCGGCGCCGGCTACGACCCGGCCACCGGGGCGCGCTACCAGGGCAGCCGCGGTGGGGCGTTCAATCCCTATTCCGGCAACTATGCGGCGGGCCGCCAGGGCTCGTTCGCCAATCCGTCGACCGGGCGCGAGGGCGCCGCGCGCGGCGGCGTGGCCGGCAACACCTACACCGGCAACTATGCCGCCGGCCGCCAGGCGGCGGGCTACAACGCGCAGACCGGCCGCGTCGGCGCGGCCGAAGCGGGTATTGCCGGCAATACGCAGACCGGCCAGCACACTGCCGGCAGCCGTGGCTTTGTCGCCAATCCGGACAAGAACAATGCGGTGGTGTGGAACAACGGCAACGTGTATGCCGGCCACGACGGCTCGGTGTACCAGCACACCGACAACGGCTGGCAGAAGCACACCCCCAGCGGCTGGGAACAGGTGCAGCCCGGCAACGACGCCACTGCGCGGCTAGAGCAGCAGCGCCAGGCGCGTGAGATCGGCCAGCAGCGTTTCCAGGGCACGGCCCAGCAGTGGCAGGGGCGCGGCGGTGGGGGCGGTTTTGGCGGCCGTGCCGGGGGTTTCCGCGGCGGCGGTTTCCATGGCGGGTTCCGCCGCTGAGACAGGGCCCTGGCAGCCCGCGCGGGTGCGGGCAAAAGCAAGTCGAAAGCAGTAAAGACGCCTACAAAAGAATTGAATTGGCGCCCGCAGGGCCGAGCCTTACCCTGCCGGTAAAGAGGCGAGTGCGGCCACCGGTCCGGCGCGACGGAAGGTCGCCAGCGTGCGCGCGCGGCGATCGCGTGCATAACCATGGCGGGAGAGGGATCCGTGAACACTGCTTTCCATTGGCGCGGCGCGCTCTGGCTGGTCTGCGTGATGACGCTGGCCGCCTGCGGCAAGGACAAACCGGCGCCCAGCGCACCGCCCGCGGCCGAGGTCGGCACGATGACGGTGGCGCCGCGCGATGTGCCGATCGTCTATGACTTCGTCGGCCAGACCCAGAGCTCGCAGCAGGTGGAGATCCGCGCGCGCGTCAATGGCTTCCTGGACCGGCGCGTCTATACCGAGGGCGCGGTGGTCAAGGCCGGCGAGACCATGTTCCTGATGGATCCCAAGCCTTTCGCCGCGGCGCTGGATGCGGCCAATGCCGAAATGGCGCAGCAGGTGGCGCGGCTCAAGACCGCCAATGCCGACCTGGCGCGGGTGCGCCCGCTGGCCGAGCGCAACGCGCTGAGCCAGCGCGACCTGGACGACGCCGTGGGCAAGCAGCAGGCCGCCGCGGCCGCGGTCGAGGCGGCCCGGGCCAATGTCACCAATGCCAGGCTGAACCTGGGCTATACCACGATCAAGTCACCGGTCACCGGCGTGTCGAGCTTTGCCAAGAAGCAGGCCGGCAGCTATATCGATCCGTCGAACAGCCTGCTGACCTACGTGGCCAAGCTCGACCCGATGTGGGTCAATTTCAGCCTGTCCGAGAACGAGGTGCTGTCGTCACGCTCGGAGCAGGAGTCCGGCGCGCTCAAGTTCCCGCCCAAGGGCGCCTTTGACGTGGTGATCGTGATGGCCGATGGCAGCCAGTTCCCGCATCACGGCAAGATCACCTTTGCCGATGCCTCGTTCAGCGCCGAGACCGGCACCTACATGATCCGCGCCGAGGTTGCCAACCCTGACGGCACGCTGCGCCCCGGCCAGTTCGTGCGTGTGAAGCTGCATGGCGCCGAGCGCACCAAGGCCGTGGCGGTGCCGCAGGAAGCCGTCATCCAGGGCCCGCGCGGGCAGATGGTGTGGGTGGTCGGCGCGGACAACAAGGCCCACCAGCGCGTGGTCGACGTGGGCCAGTGGACCGGCGACAACTGGGTGATCCGCTCCGGCCTGAAGCCGGGCGAGCGCGTGGTCGTCAGCGGCGGGCTGCGGCTGGCGCCCGACGCGCCGGTCAAGGCCACCGAGGTCGCGTCCGGCCAGAAGCCCCCGGCGGGTGCGGCGCCCGCCAGCGCACCGGGTGCGCCAGGCGCGTCATCCCCCGCCCAGGCCAAGAGCACGCAGAGCGCGGGGAGCAAGCCATGAAGCTTGCCCACTTCTTCATCGACCGACCCATCTTTGCGTCGGTCCTGTCCATCATCATCGTGGTGGGCGGCCTGGTCGCGCTGACCAAACTGCCGATTGCCCAGTTCCCGGACGTCACGCCGCCGTCGATCACGGTGACGACTCGATACCCCGGAGCCAGCGCGGAGGTGGTCGCCCAAAACGTAGCGGCGCCGATCGAGCAGCAGGTCAACGGCGCGGACCGGATGATGTACATGAACTCGACGAGCTCCTCGACGGGTGACCTGACCTTGACGGTGTATTTCGAGATCGGGACCGATCCGCAACTGGCGCAGGTAGACGTGCAGAACCGGGTCAACCTGGCGCTGCCAACCCTGCCTGAAGCGGTCACGGCCCAGGGCGTTTCCGTGCAGAAGCGTTCTTCCGCGTTCATGATGGTGATTGCCATCTTTTCGCCGGACAACAGCTACGACCAGACCTTTGTCGGCAACTACGCCAACATCTATGTGCTGGATGCGCTCAAGCGCATTCCCGGCGCCAACCAGTCAGCGATCTTCGGCAATCCGGACTACGCCATGCGGCTCTGGCTGCGGCCGGACCGGATGGCGTCGCTGGGCATTACCACGGAAGACGTCAAGAACGCTGTCAGCGCGCAGAACCAGCAGTTCTCCGCCGGCCGTATCGGACAGTCGCCGACCACCGATCCCGTCCTGCAGACGTTCCCGATTGCGACCAAGGGCCAGATGACCGAGCCCGCCGAGTTCGAGAACATGATCCTGCGCGCGCAGTCGGGCGACGCCGCGCTGGTGCGGCTCAAGGACATCGGCAGGGCTGAGCTCGGCGTCAAGGATTATTCGCTGCGCAGCCGCTACAAGGGCAAGACCGCCACGCTGCTGGCGGTCTACCAGCAGCCGGGCGCCAATGCGCTGGACGTGGCCAAGCAGGTGCGCGGCACGCTGGCGGAGCTGAAGAAGTCGTTCCCGCCCGGGCTGGAATATGAGGTTGCGCTCGACACCACCGAGTTCGTGAACGAATCGATCAACGAGGTGGTGCACACGCTGCGCGATGCGGTGATCCTCGTGATCCTGGTCGTCTACCTGTTCCTGCAGAGCCTGCGCGCAACCATCGTGCCGATCCTTGCCGTGCCGGTGTCGATCATTGGCGCCTTCGTCGGCATGAGCATGTTCGGCTTTTCGGTCAACATGCTGACCTTGTTCGGGATGGTGCTGGCCATCGGCATCGTGGTCGACGACGCGATCGTGGTGATCGAGAACGTCGAGCGCAACATGGTGGAGTTCAAACTGCCACCAAAGGAGGCGGCCAAGCGTGCCATGGACGAGGTGAGCGGCCCCGTGGTTGCGATCGTGCTGGTGCTGCTGGCGGTGTTCATCCCGGTGGCGTTCCTGTCCGGCATTACCGGCCAGCTCTACAAGCAGTTTGCCGTCACCATCGCGGTGTCGGTGGTGTTGTCCGGGGTGGTGGCGCTGACCCTGTCGCCGGCGCTTGCGGCAATCCTGCTCAAGCCCGGCGAGCACAAGAAGAACCGGTTTTTCCAGTGGTTCAACAATTCGTTCGATCGCCTGATCCAGGGGTACGACAAGTCGCTGCAGGTCGTGATCAGGCGGACGGTGATCTCCATCGTCATCATCCTTGTCATGATCGGGGTGAGCGTGCTGATGTTCGTGCGGATACCGTCGTCGTTCCTGCCGGTGGAGGACCAGGGCTATCTGTTCGGTGCCGTGGTGATGCCGGATGCGGCCAGCCTGGACCGCACCGGCAACCTCTCCTCCCGTGCCGAGGCCTGGTATGCCAAGCAGCCCGGCGTCAGCTCGGTGGCGTCCGTGGACGGGTACAGCCTGATCGATTCGCAGAACAAGGCCAATGCTTCCACCTTGTTCATCACGCTGAAGGGCTTCCATGACCGCAAGGAAGGCGAGAGCGCGGCGGATCTGATCGCCAAGGCGAAGAAGGAGTTTGCGAGCTACCAGGACGGTGTGACCATTCCGATCAACCCGCCCTCGATCCCGGGCCTGGGAACGACCGGTGGTTTTGAGTTCTGGCTCCAGAGCACGGCGGACGGCACCTACCAGCAGCTGGAGGAGCGGGTGCATGCCTTTATCGCCAAGGCGCGGCAGCGGCCGGAGCTGACCGGGATCAATTCCACTATCAACACGCGCTCGCGCCAGTTGCTGGTGGAGGTGGATCGCGAACGCTCCGAAACCCAGGGCGTGCCCGTCGAGCAGGTCTATTCCGCGCTGCAGACCATGTTCGGTTCGCTCTTCGTCAGCCAGTTCCCGAAGAACAGCCGGCTGTTCCAGGTGATCCTGCAGGCCGAGGCCGACTACCGCTCGCGTCCGGAGGATCTCGACAAGGTCTACGTGCGCAACCGCACTGGCGAAATGGTGCCGATCAAGGCGGTGACGACATCCCGGTATGTCCCGGGCGCCGATATCATGACCCGCTTCAACAATTTCCCGGCCGCCAAGATCATGGGCGATGCCGCGCCGGGCTACAGCTCCGGCCAGGCGCTTGCGGCCATGGAGGACGTGGCGCGGGAGGTGCTTGGCCAGGGCTACAGCTTTGCCTGGAGCGGACAGGCGTACGAGGAGAAGACTGCCGGGTCGACGGCAGCAATGGTCTTTGCCTTTGCCTTGCTGATGGTGTTCCTGATCCTTGCTGCGCAGTACGAAAAATGGACGCTGCCGTTCGGTGTGCTGCTGGCGGTACCGTTCGCGCTGTTCGGTGCACTGGTTGCCATCCTGTTGCGTGGCATGCAGAACGACGTCTACTTCCAGATCGGGCTGACGGTGCTGATTGCGTTGGCGGCGAAGAATGCCATCCTGATCTTCGAGTTCGCGGTGGAAATCCGGCACAAGGAAGGCCTCAGTGCCTACGACGCGGCCTTGCATGCGGCCAGGCTGCGCCTGCGCCCGATCATCATGACCTCGCTCGCCTTTATCCTCGGCTGCGTGCCGCTGGCGATCGCCAGTGGCGCGTCGGCGGCCAGCCGACAGTCGCTGGGCACCGGCGTGATCGGCGGGATGCTCGGCGCCACGGTGATTGCGCTGTTCTTCATCCCGATGTTCTTCTGGGGGCTGGAGGTGATGTCCGAGCGCAAGCCTAAGCCCAAGGTCGGGGCCGCAGCCACCACGCCACCGGCCGGAGAACCGTCATGAGCGCGCGCCACCGGCTGGCCGGTGCCTGCCTGGCCGCAGCGCTGGGCGGCTGTGCCATCGGCCCCAACTATGAGCGCCCGGCCACGCCCGAGCCGGCGCAGTACCGCATCGATACCGGCGTGCTGTCGGTGGCCGCGGACAGCGCCTGGTGGGACAGCTTCGGCGACCCGGTGCTGAACACGCTGGTCGAGACGGCGCTGCGCAACAGCTACGACGTGCGCATCGCCGCGGCCCGCATCGATGAGTTCCGCGGCCAGCTGATGGTGGTGCGCTCGGGATTCTTCCCGCAGGTGAACCTGTCCGCGGCGGCAACGCGCCAGCGCGCCGGCACCTTCAACGGCACGCCGTTCGCGTCGCTCGATGGCCCGCGCAACTCGTACCAGCTGCTCGCCAATGCCAGCTGGGAGATCGACCTGTGGGGCCGCATCCGGCGCCAGGCGGAGTCCGCCGAGGCCAGCCTGTGGAACGCCGAGTACGCGCGCCGTGGCGTGGTGCTGTCACTGGCGGCATCGGTGGTGCAGGGCTACGCCACGCTGCGCGGGCTGGACGCGCAGCTGGAGATCGCGCAGCAGACGCTGAAGGCGCGCGGGGCTGGACTGGATATCTTCCGGCAGCGCTATGAGGGCGGGGTGATCTCGCAGGTTGAGCTGTCGCAGGCCGAGAACGATTTCTACGTGACCGAGGCGACGATCCCGGTGCTGCGCAGCGGCATCGCGCAGACCGAGAACGCGCTGTCGGTGCTGCTGGGCCGCGAGCCCGGGCCGATCGAGCGCGGCAAGCCGGTCAATGAACTGCAGCCGCCGCCGGTGGGTGCGGACCTGCCAGCCGCGCTGCTGTCGCGCCGGCCGGACGTGCTGCAGGCCGAGCAGTCCGCCATTGCCGCCAATGCGCAGCTGGGCGCCGCGCAAGCGTTGTACCTGCCGGCCGTCAACCTGAGCGGGCTGTTCGGCGCCATTGCCAGTTCGCCGGCCGGGTTGTGGCATAGTGCCTCGCAGGTGTGGGGCATCGGTGCCGGCCTGACCCAGCCGATCTTCCAGGGCGGCGCCATCCGCGGCCAGGTGCAGGCCGCCTCGGCACAGCGCGAGCAGGCCATGCTGGCCTACCAGGGCACCGTGCTGTCGGCCCTGGCCGACGTCAACAGTGCACTGTCCAACGGCATCGAGACCCGCAACCGCCTGGTCAGCCTGCGCCAGCAGGAGAAGAGCCTGGTGGTCTATGCCGACCAGTCGAGCGCGCGCTACGAGGGCGGCTATTCCAGCTACCTGGAGGTGACCACGGCACAGGAGAAGCTGTTCGCCGCGCAGCTGTCGGCGGTGCAGGGGCAGGTGGACGTGCTGACCGGCACCGCGGCGTTGTACAAGTCGCTCGGCGGCGGCTGGCCGTCGGTGCCGCAGGACGTCAGGGAGGCGGGGATGCAGGGGGATGCGAAGGTGTTGAGGCGGTAGGACGAAGTGCTGGCGCAATTGCCAGGCGCTAGCGCACCGCGTGCGCCGGAATTCACTGCCACCTCTCGCGGACGCTCCCCTCTCCCGCGAAGTGGGAGAGGGGAGCAAACCGCAGGCGTTGAAATGCGCTCACGCCACTGACCTCACCGCGCCGACCACTCCCCCTGCCTGACCCCCAGCGCCGTGACCACCCCATAGGCCGTAATCCCCAGCGCCACCCCCAGGAAGTGTCCGTCCAGCCCCATCCCGAACACATTGGCCAGCAGCCAGCCGCCGCCCACCGCCAGCGCGATCCGGCACAGCCCCGCGGCCACCGGCCAGCGCATGCGGCCCGCGCCCATCGAGGCAAAGTACAGCGCCATGCCCAGGCCGAAGCTGCCGAAGGCCGGCCCTACCCATGACAGCGCGCGCGCGGCGATGGCGATCACTTCGGGGTCATGGGTGAACAGGCTGGCAAAGCGCACCGGCGCCAGGCCCACGGCAATGCCGGCGGTGCCGGCGATGGCCAGCGCCAGGAACGCGCCGACCCATGCCGTGCGGCGCGCGGTATGCCAGTCGCCGGCGCCCACGGCGCGGCCGACCAGTGCGGTCAGCGCCGAGCCCACGCCAAAGGCCAGCGGGATCATCAGGAATTCCAGCCGCGCCGAGATGCCATAGGCCGCCACCGCCGCGGTGCCATGGTGGCGCAGCTGCGCGGTGACCAGGATGGTGGTCAGGTTGGCCACCGAGGCCAGCGCGCACGCCACCAGGCCCACCGACAGGATGCGCGCGAACAGCTCCCACGACGGCCGCACCCGCAGCACCGGCACGAAGCCCGCGCCGCCGCGCGCCACCACGATCGCCATCGCCAGCGCCGCGGCCCACGACACCGCCGCCAGCGCGGCGCCGATGCCGGCCAGCCCCATGCCGGCAGGCTCGGCCAGCAGCCACGACAGTGCGGGGAAAGCGACCCACATCAGCGCCAGCACGCGTGCGGCCAGCGCATGGCGGCCGCCGCCGCGCAGCACCGAGGCCAGCGTATTGGCCAGCCACGCCGGAATGGCGCCGACACCGAACAGCCAGATCGCATAGCTGGCAGCGGCCTCCGCCGCCGTGGCGCCGGCCACCGCGCCCAGCACGCCGCGCGGGAAGCCCGCCAGCACCACCGCAAAGGCCAGCCCGGCGGTCACTGCGATCAGCAGCGCGTGCATGACCAGCGAAGACGCTTCCTCGCGCTTGTTGGCGCCAAGCGCGCGGGCGATGGCCGCGACCACGCCGCCGCCCATCGCTCCGGTCGACATCTGCTGCAGTAGCAGCGCAAACGGCAGCACCACCGCCCAGCCGGCCAGCGCCGCCGTGCCCTGGCGCGCGGCCAGCCAGGTTTCGATCAACTGGGCCACGGCCTGCAGCACGGCGATCAGCGCGGTCGGTCCGGCCAGCTTGCCGATGCGGCGCGCAATTTCAGTGGCCGGTACCGCCTCGGCGGGCAGGGCGCCCGCGGGCAATGTGCGCGTGTCAGTCATGGCGGGCCTCCCCTGGCTCGCCAACGGTCCCGGCCTCGCCAAAGCGCTGCCGCAGGAAGCGGCCGGCACCGGGGCCGGGCAGGACACGCAAATCGTCCAGCGTGATCGCGCTGCCGTCGGCGCGCGCCAGCGCCGGCTCGGCAATCTCGGCGCCGGTGCGGCGGTCCTGCAGCAGCGTCAGCGGACCCTTTTCGTCGGTCATCCAGCGGTCGGCCCAGGCCTTGAGCGCGACATAGGCCGGGAAGAAGTCGCGGCCCTTGTCGGTCAGCTGGTAGACGTGGCGAGCGCCGCCCTCGGGCGTTACGCGGGCCAGCAGCCCGTGCGCCACCAGCGTCTTCAGGCGCGCGCTGAGGATGTTGGGGGCGATGCCCAGGTTGCGTTCGAACTCGTCGAAGCGCGTGCTGCCGTAGAAGGCCTCGCGCAGCACAAGGATGGCCCAGCGTTCGCCCAGCACGGCCATGGAGCGGGCCACGGGGCAGGGCATCGAGGTGAAATCGGTAGGGGGCATGGTCTCCGCCGTTCTGGTCCTGTCGACTTGCTTGCAAAGTGCAAGTTTTCTGGAGCATAGCTTGCAAAACGAAAGTTTGCAGGGCTGGTTGCGACCCTGAGTCCGGAAAGCGTTCGTTCACCGGCCAGCGGTGCCGGCTACGCCACCGCGTCGCGGAACACTTCAAGCTTGTCCAGTTCCTCTCGCAGGAACCCGATCAGCGCGCGGGTGGCCATCGACGGGTGCAGGTTAGGCGTGGTGATGATGAAGAGCTTGTTGCCCAGCCCCTCCGGGCGCCAGTCGGGCAGCACCGGCACTAGCCGGCCGGCGCGCACTTCCTCCCAACCGATGTAGACCGGCAGCATGCCGATGCCGAGGCCCTCGCGCACGGCGCGCGCCAGGAACAGGAAGTTTTCCGACTGAAGCTTTGGCGTCAGCGCCACGTCCACGCGCTGGCTGTCGCGGTACAGCGACAGCGGGAACTGGCGCGGCGGGTATGGCGGGCACAGGAAGTTGCAGCCGGTCAGGTCGGGCGGCGCTTGTACCGGCGGGATGTCTGCGAGGTACTCCGGCGATGCATACAGTTGCCACCGGATGTCGCAGATTTCACGCGCCACGTGATCCAGCGGCGGCGCCGAGGTGACCTTCAGCGCGACATCGATCTCGGCCGCGATCAGGTCGTTGACGCGGTTGGCGAAGAACACGCGCAGCGTGATGCCGGGGTGCTTCCGCGCAAACTGCAGCAGCAGCGGCGCGATATAGGCATCGCCCAGCCCGGTGGGCACGCTCACGCGCACATGGCCGCGCAGGGTCCGGCCCAGGCTGTCGATCTCGGCCTGCGCCGAGGCCACTTCCTGCAGGATGCGCACGCCATGCTGGTACAGCGCATGGCCGGGCCCGGTCAGCTCCAGCCGGCGCGTGGTCCGGCGCAGCAGCTGGGCGCCGGCCTGGTGCTCCAGCTCACGCAGCTGGCGGCTGACCTGCGAGCGCGTCACGCCGCGGCGCCGGCCGGCTTCGGCCAGGTTGCCCGCATCGACGATGTCGACGAAGGCCTGGATCAGGTTGAGGTCCATCGGGGATTGCCTGCAGGATTGTCGCGTCTGGTGCAACATTGTGATTCCGATGCACCTGATTGTCGATCCACGACTACGCCGATACAGTGGTCGGCTGACAGAACGGATCGCATACAGGAGACGACGGATGGCCACGGACCTCTGGTTTGAAGACATGCACCGCAGCGGCGAAGAATTGCTGGCGCGCGGCGCCCGCCTGGCCGGCGGCCTGCGCGCGCTGGGCGTGCAGGAGGGCGACGTGGTCGCCGTGCTGCTGCGTAACGATCCGGCCTATGCCGACGTGGTCCATGCCTGCCGTACCGCGGGCTGCTACTACTGCCCGATCAACTGGCACTTCACCGCCGAGGAAGTGCGCTTCCTGCTGACCGACAGCGGCGCCAGGGTGCTGCTGGTGCAGGCCGACCTGCTGCCCGCCGTGCGCGACGCCGTTCCGGCCGGCATGACGGTGCTGTCGGTGGGCGGCCCCGCCCAAGGCGCCATCGACTATGAAAGCTGGCTGGCGCAGCAGCCGGCCTACGACGGCCCGCGCGTGGCGCCGCGCGGCCATATGGCCTACACCTCCGGCACCACCGGCCGGCCCAAGGGCGTGGTGCGCCAGCCGCTGCCGCTGGACCGGCTGGAGGAACAGCTCGCGCGCATGCGCTCGGTGGTGAGGCAGACCTACGGCATCGAGCCGGGCTGCCGCACGCTGATGTCGGCGCCGCTGTACCACAGCGCGCCGGGCTCGTTTATCCAGAACGCGCTGCAGATGGCCGAACGCCTGGTGCTCACGTCGCGCTTTGATGCCGAGCAGGTGCTGGCGCTGGTGGAAAAGCACCGCATCGACGTGCTCTACCTGGTGCCGATCATGTACGTGCGCCTGCTCAAGCTGCCGCCCGAGGTGCGCGCCAGGTACGACCTGTCTTCGATCCGCTTCGTCGCCTCCACCGGCTCGCCGTGCTCGCCCGAAGTAAAGCGCGCGATGCTGGAATGGCTGGGCCCGGTCATCCACGAAACCTACGCCTCCAGCGAAGCCGGCATGATCACCGTGGCCACGCCGGCCGATGCCGCCGCGCGCCCGGGGACCGCCGGCAAACCGGTCGATGACGCGCAGCTGCGCATCCTCGACGAGAACGGCCGCCAGTGCGCGCCGGGCGAGATCGGCCTGGTCTACGTGCGCCAGCCGGCTTACCCCGACTTCAGCTACCGCAACAATGATGCCGCGCGCGCCGCCATCGACCGAGACGGGCTGGTGACGCTGGGTGACATGGGCTATGTCGATGCCGACGGCTACCTGTTTATCTGCGACCGCGCCTCGGACATGGTGATCTCCGGCGGCGTGAACATCTACCCGGCCGAGATCGAGCATGAGCTGGTGCGCTACCCCGGCGTGGCCGACTGCGTGGTGTTCGGCATCCCCGACGACGAGTACGGCGAGCGCCTGCTGGGCATGGTGCAGCCGATGCCAGGCGTGGAGATCCGCGAGGCCGAGGTGATCGACTGGCTGCGCCAGCGGCTGTCCGGCTTCAAGGTGCCGCGCAGCATCGTGGTCGAGACGCAGCTGCCGCGCGATGAAACCGGCAAGCTCGCCAAGCGCCGGCTGCGTGACCGATACTGGGAAGGCCGCCAGCGCCGCGTCTGAGCGCGTGCCCGGCCTGGATCGATCACGACCGATAACAACAGGAGGAGACGCGATGCAGAACAAACCAAGCGGACGGCGCGCCTGGCTCGCCGCGATGGCAGCCGGCGCGGGGTGCGCGCTGGCCATGTGGGGCGGAGCCGCGCAGGCCGCCTATCCCGATCGCCCGATCAAGCTGGTGGTGCCCTACACCCCCGGCGGCTCGACCGACCAGTTCGGCCGCGCGCTGGCCGACGGCATGTCGCGCCAGCTGGGCCAGACCGTGGTGGTGGAAAACCGCCCGGGCGCGGCCACCATGATCGGCACCACCAGCGTGGCGCGTGCGCCGGCAGACGGTTACACCATGGTGCTGGCCACCAACGGCAGCATGGTGCTCAACCCGATGCTGTACAAGAAGATCAACTACGATCCGCCCAAGGATTTCAAGATCTTCAGCATCGGCGCCGAGGTGCCGCTGGTGGTGGTGACCAACAGCAAGGTGCCGGCCAGCAATATCCGCGAGTTCGCGGCCTACGCCAAGGCCGCGGGCGGCAAGCTCAACTATGGCTCGGTCGGCCTGGGCAACGCGCTCCAGCTGGCCACCGAAATGCTCAAGACCGAGCTGGGCATCAGCGTCACCCACGTGCCCTACAACGGCAGCGCCCCGGCGCTGTCGGCGCTGCTGGCCAACGACGTGCAACTGATGGTGGATGTGGTCAGCACCTCGCTGCCGCATATCAAGGCAGGCAAGCTCAAGGCGCTGGCGGTCACCGGCCGCACCCGGCTGGACGTGCTGCCCGACGTGCCGACCGTGGCGGAAGGCGGCTATCCCAACTTCCAGGCCGCCACCTGGTTCGGCCTGGCCGTGCCCGCGCAGACGCCGCCCGATGCGGTGGCCAGGCTGCAGGCCGCCGCTGCCCACGTGCTCAAGGACGCGCAGTTCCGTTCCACCTTCAGCGCGCTGGGACTGGTCGTGCAGGCGCCGCGCACGCAGGCCGAGATCGACCGCTATATCGAAGCCGACCGCGAGCACTGGGGCAAGGTGATCAAGGCCAATAACATTTCGTTGGACTGACTGGAAGTGCGGGAGCCGCCAGGGCCATGGGGTAAGCTACTGCTCGCCCCTGGCCCGGCAGGCCGCCGGTGACTTTCCCGTCACCGCCCGCGCCAGCAGGAACAACCCGGCCGGGGCGGGCTCCAACCCGGAGCCGTACATCAGGAGTCCGATTTGAAATTCCCCGTTGCCGGGCTGGCGCTTGCCGGCCTGCTGGGCGCCGCTGCCGGCGCCATTGCCGCCCCCGCTTCCGCCCCTGCCGCCAAAGCAGCCCCCGCACCGGCCAAGGCCCAGGCCAAGGCCGAGAACAGCGCGCTGTCGCCGCTGCTGGCCATGCTGGAAATCGGCAATCCGCTGCCGGCCTTGCCGGATTGCGCCGACAAGCGCACGCCCGATGGCCGCGATGTCACCGGATTCTGTGTCGAACTGAAGGGCGATGGCCTGATGCGCCAGGTCGGCGTGCCGCGCGCGCAGCGCCCGTCCTTCATGGACGGCCCCTTTGTGCTGGCCTTTGTCGACCGCAACGCGCTGGTCGGCCTGGTGGTCCCGACCGCCGGCGCCAACTCGCAGCAGGCCGCGGCCGACAGCGTCAGCGCGCTGTACGGCAAGCCGTTCCGGCAGGAGCAGGTCGACATGCCCGACAAGGCTGGCAAGAGCATCAAGACGCTGCATGCCGGCTGGATGCACAAGCCGCTGACGGTTGAGCTCTACGCCATGCCGGAAGACCCCAACACCGGCACCATCGAAATGCTGCTGCCGCAGGCGCGCGTGCTGATGGCGGACAAGGATGCCGAGGTGGACAAGCAGCTCAATCCGGCCTCGGCGCCCGCGGCCAAGGGCGGCAAGGCAGCCGCCGCTAAGCCCGCGCCAAAGCCAGCCGCCAAGCCGGAGAAGCCTGGCAGCTGGTAACACTCCGCAGCAGGCGGCCTGCCCGCCTGCTGACCTGGCCTCAGAGCCCTTCCATCACCTTGTCCAGCCCCCGCACCACGCCGCGCACGGTGTGGACCTTGCGGATCGCCAGCAGCGCGCCGGCGACATAGGGCGTGGAGCCGTCGCCGGCCTCGTGCTTCAGGTGCAGGCGCTGGCCGTCGGCGCCGAAGATCACTTCCACGCCAAGCTGGTAGCCCGGCAGCCGCACCGCGTGCACCTGCGTGCCCGACATGGTGGCGCCGCGGGTTTCCTTCGGGCCCTTGACCTGGTCGACCGGCACCGCCTGCGCGGCGGCCTTGACCTGGCCGAGCCGGTAGGCCAGCTCGCGCACGGTGCCGGAGGGCACGTCGATCTTGC
Source organism: Cupriavidus sp. FW305-26 (assembly GCF_058787975.1). NCBI lineage: Bacteria > Pseudomonadati > Pseudomonadota > Betaproteobacteria > Burkholderiales > Burkholderiaceae > Cupriavidus > Cupriavidus sp. FW305-26. The sequence goes on along the minus strand of NZ_JBYTAH010000048.1, from coordinate 13,352 downwards.
CGGCCTTGGCGTAGTCGATGATCTCCCAGTGCTCCAGGTGACGCGCGGCCATCTCGGCAAACTTCTGCAGCAGCACCACCGTGATGGCGAAATTGCCGCAGGCGAGCACGCCGCGGTCGGCCTGGCGCGCGGCCGCGTCGATCTCGGCATAGTCCTCGTCGGTCAGCCCCGAGGTGCCCACCACCACGTGCGCGCCGTGCGCCAGCGCCTGCAGGATGTTGTGCTTGGCGATGCCCGGCTTGGTGTATTCGACATAGACGTCGTAGGGCGTTTCCCCCAGGGCCTCGATGCTGGCGGCCGCCACGCCCGGCGTATCGGCATGGCCGGTCAGCTGCGCCAGAGGCTGCCCGGCGGCGCCGCGCGACAGGCCGGCCACCAGGGTCATGTCGGCCGCATGGGCCACGCCGCGCGCCAGTTCGCCGCCGGCCCAGCCGGTCACGCCGCCCACGGCGACACGGATCGGGTTGTTCATATTGTTGCTCCGCAAACGCTTGATCGGGTTGGCAGCATACCGCGTCAGCCGGCAGCGCGCCGGCGGTCGAGCTTGCGCGCGAGCACGATCGAGGTGGTGGTGTGGTTGACGCCGTCGAGCATGCCGATCTCGTCGAGCAGCCGGTCCAGGCGGTCGTGCGTGTCGCAGCGGATCGCCACCAGGTAGTCGACCGGGCCGCTGACCGAATTGACCTCTTCGATCTCGGGCAGGCGCTGCAGCGCGCGCAGGATCGCGGGCGCGGCCTTGGGCTGCACCGACAGGCCGCAATAGGCCAGGATGGCGTTGTCTTCCATGCGCTGCCCCAGCCGCACGCCGTAGCCGGCAATCACCCCGCTGCGCTCCAGCCGCGCGATGCGCGCGACCACGGTGGTGCGGGCGATACCCAGGTGCCGGGCGAGGTTGGCGGCGCTTTCGCGGGCATTGGCCTGCAGCAGCGACAGCAGGTGCCGGTCGGTGGTGTCGAGCTCGGTCATTACGTCGGGATGGTTCGTCGTTTCGTTCGATTATGGCGGGTTTTCGTCGTTCTTGTGGCTTCATTGTGTCGCGCTGGCTATCCATACTCCAGTCAACAGGACAACCTTTTCTTGTGGACGGAGACACCATGCAAGCCTCGAACCTGGGCCGGCAGGCCCCGCGCGACCTGCCCAAGGCGACCCGCCCGCTGCACGTGGCGGTGCTGGGCGCGGGCAAGATCGGGCGCACCATTGCCACCATGCTGCATGACAGTGGCGACTACCGCGTCAGCGTGGTCGACCATGACGCACGGCGCCTCGACGGCCTGCCGCGCGGCGTGCTGGCGCGCGCCGGCGACCCCACCGAGCCTGGCACCTGCGCCGCGCTGCTGGCCGGCGCCGATGCCGTGCTCAACGCGCTGCCGTTCCACGCCGCGATCAGCGTGGCTTCGGTGGCGGCGCGCCTGGGCGTGCATTACTTCGACCTGACCGAGGACGTGGCCGCGACCCAGGCCATCCGCCAGCTGGCGCAAAGCGCGCGCTCGGTGCTGATGCCGCAGTGTGGGCTGGCGCCGGGCTTTATCGGCGTGGTCGGGCATGACCTGGCGCAGCGCTTCCTGCGCGGCGGGGGGGAACTGCTGGACCTGCAGATGCGGGTTGGCGCGCTGCCGCGCTACCCCAGCAATGCGCTCAAGTACAACCTGACCTGGAGCACCGAGGGACTGATCAACGAGTACTGCAACCCGTGCGAGGCCATCGTCGACGGCCGTCGCGTGGAACTGACGGCGCTGGAAGGGCTGGAGAGCTTTGCGCTGGACGGCATCGAGTACGAAGCCTTTAATACATCTGGCGGCCTGGGCACACTGCCCGAGACGCTGGCCGGCCGCGCGCGCCATGTCGACTACAAGTCCATCCGCTATCCCGGCCATTGCGCGCTGATGAAACTGCTGCTCAACGACCTGCGCCTGCGCGAACGCCGCGAATGGCTGCGCGATATCTTCGATCGCGCCATCCCGGTGACCGACCAGGACGTGGTGATCGTGTTCGCCACCGCCACCGGCTACCCGGCCGGGGGCGAACGCGGGCGCGGGCCGCTGACGCAGGCTTCGTTCTCGGCGCGCATCGGCGGGGTGGATGGCAAGGGGGGCCATGTCAACGCGATCCAGCTGACCACTGCCGCGGGCATCTGCACCGCGCTGGACATGGTGGCCACCGGCGCGCTGCCGCAATCCGGCTTCGTGCGGCAGGAGTCGATGCCGCTGGACGCCTTCCTTGCCAATCGCTTCGGCCGCCATTACACGCAGCATCCGCTCCAGGAGACCGTCATATGAAAGCGCAAGAGTTCGCTGCCTGCTGGGATTCGCTGGGCCTGCCGCGGCCGTGGCGGGAGGGCACGCCGGCCGGCGCCGTGACGGTCCGCTCGCCGGTCGATGGCGAGGCCATCGGCCATGTCCCGGCCTGCACGCCGGCGCAGGCCGATGCGCTGATCGCCCGCGCCCACGCGGCGCAGACCACCTGGGCGCTGCTGCCTGCGCCTGCGCGCGGCGAGATCGTGCGGCGCTTCGGCGAGGTGCTGCGCGAACACAAGCCGGCGCTGGGCCGGCTGGTCTCGCTCGAGTCCGGCAAGATCCTGCAGGAAGGCCTGGGCGAGGTGCAGGAGATGATCGACATCTGCGACTTCGCGGTCGGGCTGTCGCGCCAGTTGCACGGGCTGACCATTGCCTCCGAGCGCCCGCAGCATGCGATGCGCGAGACCTGGCATCCGTATGGGCTGTGCGGCGTGATCTCGGCCTTCAACTTTCCGGTGGCGGTGTGGGCGTGGAATGCGGCGCTGGCGCTGGTGTGCGGCAACGGCGTGATCTGGAAACCCTCGGAAAAAGTCACCCTGTGCGCGCTGGCCGCGCATGGCCTGCTGGAGCGCGTGCTCGCCGCGGCGGCGCCGCAGCACGCCGGCATCTCGGCGGTGCTGCCGGGCGGGCGCATGCTGGGCACCCACCTGGTGTCGCACCCGGCGGTGCGGCTGGTCAGCGCCACCGGCTCGACCCGCATGGGCCGCGAGGTCGGCGTTGCCTGCGCCGGGCACTTCAAGCGCAGCATCCTGGAGCTGGGCGGCAACAATGCCGCCATCGTCGCGCCTTCGGCCGACATCGAGCTGGCGGTGCGGGCCATCACCTTCGCCGCGGCCGGCACCGCGGGCCAGCGTTGCACCACGCTGCGTCGCTGCTTTATCCACGCCGACCTGATGGACACCATGGCGAGCCGGCTGATCACCGTGTTCGACCGCCTGCCCGTCGGCGACCCGCTCGCTGACGGCACCCTGGTCGGCCCGCTGATCGACACCGCCGCGGGCGATGCCATGGCCAATGCGCTGGCCGCCTGCCGCGCGCAGGGCAATATCGTCACCGGCGGCGAACGGCTGCTGGCCGACCGCTACCCGCATGCCTGTTACGTGCGGCCCGCGCTGGTGATGACCGACGCCCAGCACGACACCATGCTGACCGAAACCTTCGCGCCGATCCTGTACCTGATGCCATACACCACGCTGGATGAGGCCATCGCGCTGAACAACGCCTCGCCGCACGGGCTATCGTCGTGCATCTTCACGGAATCGATGCGCGAGGCCGAGCGCTTCCTGTCGTCGGCAGGCAGCGACTGCGGCATCGCCAACGTCAACATCGGCACCAGCGGCGCAGAGATCGGCGGCGCCTTCGGCGGGGAAAAGGCAACCGGCGGGGGCCGCGAGTCGGGATCGGATGCGTGGAAGGGCTATATGCGCCGCGCCACCAACACGATCAACTATGGCGATTCGCTGCCGCTGGCGCAGGGGATACGGTTCGAGATCTGACGGCATCCCTGGGCGTGTTACAGGGCGCGTAGGGAACTGTAACAAGCCTTACACGCCTTTGACGCCGTATTACGCTTTCTGCCCGTATAACGTCAGCAGGGCAGGCACATGCCCGTTCCGACCCCAAGGACGAATGATGAGAATGCTGACGATTGGACTGGCTGCCGCTGCGGCATCCGTCACCCTGCTGGGCGGCTGCGCCGTCTATCCCACGCCTGCCGGCCCCGCGGTCGGCCCTGCGCCGGTGTACGTGGCGCCCGCGCCGGTGGTGGTGGCACCGCGGCCGTACTACTACGGCGGCTATGGCGGCTACTATGGCCATGGCTACTATGGCCGGGGCTACCGCCGCTGGTAATGAGCGCGGTTGGCACGACAATGCGCGAGGATGCCGGCGCGTAGAGAGAGGCTGCGCGCCGGCCGCAGTTCAGTTGCCGGCCGCGTCGCCGGCCCGGGCGTTCAGCCCGCCCCAGCTGGGCGCGAGCGTCTGGCCGATCTCCGGCAAATCCACCAGGTCGAGCACGCGCCCGACCGTATGGTCGACCAGTTCGGCAATGCTTTGCGGCTTCTGGTAGAAGCCCGGCACCGGCGGGAATACGATCCCGCCCATTTCCGTCACCGCCGTCATATTGCGCAGGTGCGCAAGGTTCAGCGGCGTTTCCCGCACCATCAGCACCAGCTTGCGCCGCTCCTTGAGCGTGACGTCGGCGGCGCGCGTGATCAGGTTGTCGGACAGGCCGTGCGCAATCGCCGCCAGCGTGCGCATGGAGCAGGGGGCGACCACCATCGCCTGTGCGCGGAACGAGCCGCTGGCGATGGTCGCGCCGATGTCGCGCACGTTGTGCACGACGCTGGCCAGCGCCTCCACCTCGGCACGGCTGATGTCCAGCTCGTGCTGCAGGTTCATCACGCCGGCCGGCGAAATCAGCAGATGGGTTTCCACCGAGGGCGCCGCGCGCAGCACCTGCAGCAGGCGCACGCCGTAGATGGCACCGGTGGCGCCCGTGATGGCGACGATCAGCCGTTTGGGTGTGCCGCCAGTCACGGACATAAAGGAACTCAGCCCTTCAGCAGGGTTTGCAGTTCGCCGTTCTGGTACATCTCCATCATGATGTCCGAGCCGCCGATGAACTCGCCGTTCACGTAGAGCTGCGGAATGGTCGGCCAGTTGGCGTATTCCTTGATGCCCTGGCGGATGCCTTCGTCATCCAGCACGTTGACCGTGGTCGGCGCGTCCACGCCACAGGCCTTCAGAATCTGGATGGCGCGGCCCGAGAAGCCGCACATCGGGAATTGCGCGGTGCCCTTCATGAACAGGACTACCGGGTTGCCCTTGACGATCTGATCGATCTTTTGCTGCACGTCGCTCATGGTTTGCTTTTCAGTGGGGCGATGCCGTGTCGCGGGCGCCGCCTGGGGAGAATGGGACGCCACGCGGCCTGGCCGGGCGGGGGGGCGGGGATCTGACGGCGATTTTACCGGAATCGCCGCCGGGCTTCAGTGACCGGCAGTGGTGCCGCCGGGCCGGGCGCCTTGCCAGCGCCCGCCGGTGCAGCGTTCCAGGCCGGCCAGGTCGCGGGCGGTGAAGATCTCGGTGAAACCGGTGTCCTCCAGCAGCTGGCGGGTGGCCTGCGCCTGGTCGTAGCCATGCTCCATCAGCAGCCAGCCGTCAGGCAGCAGCCGGGCGCCGGCACCGCTGACAATGGCCCGCAGGTCGGACAGGCCGTCGTCGTGGTCGGTCAGCGCGTCGATCGGTTCGAAGCGCAGGTCGCCTTCGACCAGGTGCGGGTCGCCCGCGGCGATGTAGGGCGGATTGCTGACGATCAGGTGAAAGCGCAGGCCTGGCGGCAGCGCCGCGTACCAGTCAGACACCAGGAAGTGGATGCGGTCGGCGCCGAGCGCGCTGGCGTTGTCCTGCGCCACCATCAGCGCGCCGGGCGAGATGTCGGTGGCCCAGACTTGCGCATCCCGGCGCTCGCGCGCCAGCGTCACGGCCAGGATGCCCGAGCCTGTGCCCAGGTCCAGCACGGTCGGCTGCGGCACCTCAGCCAGCCGCGCCAGCGAGGCTTCGGCGGCGACTTCGGTATCGGGCCGCGGGATCAGCACGTCAGGCGTGACCCGGAACTTCCGGCCGAAGAACTCGCGCTCGCCGATCAGGTAGGCCATCGGCTCGCCCGCCAGCCGCCGCGCCAGCAGCGTGGCAAAGGCGTCGCGCTGGGCGATGGTGAGGGTGTCGGTGTCGCGGGTGATCAGCTGGGTGCGGCTCAGGCCGGTGACATGCGTCAGCAGCATGCGCACTTCCAGGGCAGGCAGCCCGGCCATGGCGGCGAGGGTCTGGGCTTCGCGCAGCGTGGGGGTCGCCGGCAGCGCGGCAGAGTTTGGGGAAGACATCGAAAGGGAGGGGACGGTTCTTTTGCCGGCTACAAAAAACCCCACCGGCGCAAAGGCCTGGCGGGGCTTTGGGGCGGGACTTCCAGCTTGCCGCCAGTGTACCGCTCATCGACGGCGGGCGGCGCAATGCCCCCGCCGGGACGATTACTTATTGACGGCGTCCTTGGCCTTGTCGGCACCCGTGTTGACGGCATCCTTGGCGGCCTGCTTGGCGTCTGCCATGGCGCTGCCGGCTTCTGCCTTGGCCTTGTCGGCGGCGGCCGAGAGGTCGGCTGCGGCACCGCTGGCGGCGGCCTTGGCGGCGTCTGCGGCGTTGCTGGCGGCAGCGGCGGCATCGCTGGCGGCGGCCTTGGCGGATTCAGCGGCGCTTTGCATGGCGCTCTCGGCGTTCGAGGCGGCAGGCGGAGCTTCTTCCTTCTTGCTGCAAGCGGCCATGGCCGCGGTGATCATCAACAGCGCGAGCAGTTTTTTCATGATTTCGTCCTAGGTATGTTCTCGGGAGTGACTACCCGGCACCATTCTCCGTTTGCCGGTCGAAATCGATTATAGACAGCCGCCTTACCCCTACCAGTGCTGTTTCAAGCATTTACAAGAAATACAAAGATATCGGCGACTTTACGCGGTGTTCGGGGCGGAAGGCCGGTTGCACGACATTTAGTGGTGCTTACGACTCTTCGCCAAGTGCAGCAAGCTGATCAGCCTGGTGTTCCGAAGCCAGTGCCGACAGCAGTTCATCCATGTCGCCGTCCATGATCATGTCGATCTTGTACAGCGTCAGGTTGATGCGGTGGTCGGTCACGCGCCCCTGCGGGAAGTTGTAGGTGCGGATGCGGTCGCTGCGGTCGCCCGAGCCGATCAGGTTGCGCCGCGTGCTGGCCTCCTTCGCCTGGGCGGCGCGCGTCTGCATGTCCTTGATGCGGGCCGCCAGCACCTTCATCGCCTTGTCCTTGTTGCGGTGCTGGCTGCGGTCGTCCTGGCACTCGACCACGATGCCGGTCGGCAGGTGGGTCAGGCGCACCGCGGAATCGGTCTTGTTGACGTGCTGCCCGCCAGCGCCCGAGGCGCGGAAGGTGTCGATGCGCAGGTCAGCCGGGTTGATCTCGACCTCGCCCACTTCATCGGCTTCGGGCATCACCGCGACCGTGCAGGCCGAGGTGTGGATGCGCCCCTGTGCCTCGGTCGCCGGGACGCGCTGCACGCGGTGGCCGCCGGATTCGAACTTCAGCCTGGAGAATGCCGCATCGCCGGCGATGCGCACGATCACTTCCTTGTAGCCGCCAAGGTCCGATTCCGATTCGCTCATCACTTCGACCTGCCAGCGCTGGCGTTCGGCATAGCGCGTGTACATGCGCAGCAGGTCGCCGGCGAACAGCGCGCTTTCCTCGCCGCCGGTGCCGGCGCGGATTTCCAGCAGCAGGTTGCGGTCGTCGTTCGGGTCCTTGGGCAGCAGCAGGCGCTGCAGGCTCGCTTCCAGGGCTTCCAGCCGCGCGCGCGCGCTGGCGATCTCGTCGGCGGCAAAGTCCTTCATCTCCGGATCGTCCAGCAGCGCCTGCGCGGTGGCCAGGTCGTCCTGCGCCTGGCGGTACTGGCCGTACTGCTCGGCCACCGGCGACAACTCGGCATGTTCGCGGCTGAGCTTGCGGTACTGGTCGATCTTCGCGGTCGCGTCTTCGCGCGCGAGCAGGGCGTTGACTTCATCGAGTCGCTCGGCCAGTTGGTCGAGCTTGGCAAGCATGCTGGCTTTCATCGGGTGCGGGGGGAAGAGGTGGGCCAGGGGCCGGGACTACCCGCGGGCGGGTGGCGGCGTGCCGGCGCGGCAGGGCGCGCGCGGCGCAAGGGCAGAGCGGCTAGCGCTCGGAGTGGCTGCTGTGGCGGAACAGGCCCGGCACCAGGCGCAGCAGCGCCTCGCGGTCCTCGCCCTGGGTGTGGTTCAGTGCGTGGGTGGGGCCATGCAGGAACTTGCGGGTCAGCGCACCGGAGAGGGCCTCCAACACGGCTTCGGGGTCGTCGCCGCGTGCCAGCATGCGGCGCGCGCGTTCCAGCTCGGCCTGGCGGATGGCTTCGCCGTTGGTCTGCAGTTCGCGGATGACCGGCACCACGCTGCGGGTTTCCAGCCAGTGCATGAAGTTCTGCACCCGGCTTTCGATGATGGCCTCGGCCTGCGCCACCGCGGCCTGGCGCATCGCATTGCCTTCACGCACGATCGCGCCGAGATCGTCGACGGTGTACAGGAAGACGTCGTCCAGGCGCGCGACTTCGGGCTCGACGTCGCGCGGCACGGCCAGGTCGACCATCATGATGGGGCGGTGCTTGCGGCGCTTGACCGCGCGCTCCACCGCGCCCAGCCCGATGATCGGCAGCGAGCTGGCGGTGCAGGACACCACGATATCGAACTCATGCAGGCGCTCGCCCAGGTCGGTCAGGCGGATCGCGTTGGCGGTCAGGCCCTGGCCGGAGAGCTGCTCGGCGAGCTTTTCGCCGCGTTCCACGGTGCGGTTGGCCACCACGATCTGGCGCGGCTGCTGCGCGGCGAAGTGCGTGGCGCACAGTTCGATCATCTCGCCCGCGCCGATAAACAGCACGCGCTGGGTCGAGACGCTTTCAAAGATCCGCTGCGCCAGCCGCACCGCGGCTGCGGCCATCGATACCGAATGCGCGCCGATCTCGGTCTGGCCGCGCACTTCCTTGGCCACCGCGAAGGTGCGCTGGAACAGCTGGTTCAGGTACGTGCCCAGCGAGCCGGCCTCGCCGGCGGTGCGCACGGCGTCCTTGAGCTGGCCCAGGATCTGGGTCTCGCCCAGCACCATCGAATCCAGCCCGCTGGCCACGCGGAAGGCATGGCGCACGGCTTCGGACTGCGGCAGCGCGTACAGGTGCGGCGCCAGTTCGCCGGCGGGCACGTTGTGGTGCTGCGACAGCCAGCGCAGGGTGTGCTCGAAACCATCCGTGCCCGGCGTCAGGACGTCGGTCGCGCAGTAGATCTCGGTGCGGTTGCAGGTGGACAGGATGGCGGCTTCGGTGCCGCTGCGCCCCGACAGGTGGGAGCGCAGCGCACCCAGCGCGGGCTTGATCTGCTCGAGCGGAAACGCCACCCGCTCGCGCAGCGAGACAGGTGCCGTTGTGTGATTGATGCCGATCGCGAGCAGTTGCATTTGTAGGGGACGGGTACGGTCCGGCGCGTGGCCGGACCGGATGCCATTATACCGCCGGGATCGCTAATTGCAGGCGCTGGGCCATTCGGGGCCGGGCGGGGGCATGGCAGCGGCCCCGGATTGCAGTATCGTTACGCCGCAGCCCTTGCGGCTGTGATGCTGACAACACAGGAGAAGCGGATGCTGGGCACCTTGATCGTGGGTTTGCTGGTGGGGCTGGCGGCGCGCCGGCTGCATCCGGCAGGGCGCGTGGTGACCCTGCCGGCCGCGCTGGTGCTGGGTGCGGCGGGTGCGGCGGGCGCTTTCTATGGCGGCCGGGCCTTGCACCTGTTTATCGACGGGCAGCTCAGCAGCTGGCTGGCGGTGATCGCCGGCTCGGCGCTGCTGGTGGGGGCCTGGGGCGCGCTGCGGCCGCGCGGGCGGTAAGAACAGAACTGACCGCGGCGGCGGGAATCCGCTCGCCGCTTGATCGCGATCAGAAGCGGACCGGCGTTTGAACAGTGTCGGCCTTGGCTCTTCCGGCCAGCAGCCGGCGCAGCACGCCGCTGGAATAGTGACTGGCCACATCCTTCAGGAATGCCGCGAAGTCCACATGGGCGCTATCGTCGGCCCGGTCCGAAATGGTCCGCATCACGGCATACGGCACGCCGTATTCATGGCAGACCTGCGCCACCGCGGCGCCTTCCATTTCCACCGCCAGCAATCCGGGCAGCCGCTCACGCAACTCCGTCACCGCCGCCGGTGAGCCGATGAACTGGTCGCCGCTGGCGATCATTCCGTGGTGCAGCGCCGGCGCGGCTACGCCGAATCGTTCCAGCACCTCGCGCGGCACTTCGGCAGGCAGGTCCAGCTGCAGAAATTCGCGCGCGGCGGCTTCCAGCTCGGCGGTCAGCGCCGGGTCGGCCGGGAACTCGGCACGGTCCAGCAGCGGCACTTCATGGCGGCCGAAGAACGGACGTGCGTCGAGGTCATGCTGGATGGTGCGGTCGGCGATGACGATGTCGCCGACATTGGTGCCGGCGCCAATGCCCCCGGCCAGCCCGGTGAAGACGATCTGCGTCGCGCCGAACTCGCGGATCAGCGTGACCGTGGTCGCCGACGCCGCCACCTTGCCCATGCGCGCCAGCACCAGCACGCACGGCTGCCCGAGCAGCTGGCCGGCATAGTAGTCGCGCATGCCGATAGTGCGCACCGTGGCGCGGCTGTCGTCATGGCGCATGGCGGCCACCAGGCCATCGACTTCATCATGGATGGCGGCAAGGATTCCGAGAGTCATGGAGCGGGCGCAGGACGAAAAAACCACAGCATACCGGCCCGCGCAGGCCGGGCATAGATCAGAGCGCGACCGCACCGCCCCCTCCCACGGAACAGGTGCGGCCCCCGCGCCGCTTTGCTAAAGTCCCCGTCATCTCAGCACGTAAGGACACTTACATGCAAGGCACACCCACCGTAGCCACCGGCGAACGGCGCGCCATCCGCCGGGCACTGGCCGACTGGCGCGCACTGGGGCGCCTGGACGCGGCCGGCGTCACTGCGCCGTGGGCGCGCACCGAGCCCGTCGCCACCGACTGGCGCCGCTGGCTGGACACGGCGCTGATGGCGCTGGGCACCGCGCTGCTGTGCGCGGGCGTGATCGTGTTCTTCGCCTTCAACTGGCAGGATCTCCACAAGTTTTCCAAGTTCGGCCTGCTGGCCGGCGCGCTCACGCTGCTCGCCGCCTTTGCCTGGCTGCGCCCGGCTGGCGACACCGCGGGCCGGGCCGCGCTGGGCGGCGCGCAGGTCGTCGCCGGCGTGCTGCTCGCGGTGATCGGGCAGACCTACCAGACCGGCGCCGACGCCTGGCAGCTGTTTGCGTTATGGGCATTGCTGGCAGTGCCCTGGGCGCTGGCGGCGCGCGCCGCACCGCACTGGTGGCTGGTGATCGTGGTCGGCAACGTGGCGTTGCTGCGCTACTTCAGCATCCGCTTCGGTGTCGAAGGCGTGTTCGCGCTTTTGTTCGATACGCGCCATATGCGCACCGCCACGCTGGCGCTGCTGGGCGCGGTGGTGCTGCAACTGGTGCTGTGGCAGCTGCTGTGCGCCCGGGCGCCGGCGCTGGGCTTCCGTGGGCAGGCCGGCAGCCGCATGCTGGCCGCGCTGGCTTGCGTGCACGCCGGCTCGCTCGGGCTGGCCAGCCTGCTGGACAGCCACTTCGACGGTGCTGCATTCGCGCTGGCCTTGGTGGTACTGGCCGCCCTGGTCTGGTGGTTCCGCCAGCGCGCCTTCGACATCGTGGTGCTGAGCCTGGCCTGCCTGACCGGCATCGTGCTGGCGGTGGCCGGCATCGCCAAGGTGCTGTTCGAGGGCAAGGACGATTTCGGCGCCTTCCTGCTGCTCGGGCTGGTGACCATCGGCCTTGCCGCCGGCGCGGCCGCCTGGCTGATGCGTGCCTGGCGCGGCCAACTGGAGCAGGCATGACGACCGAACTGCAGACCGGGCAACGGCTCTGGCAGGACCTCGCCGCACGCGGCGAGGTACAGGGCGAGCGGCCCGACCATACCCACACCCCCTGGGCCGTGCGCTGCCTGATGGGCGCGGCGGGCTGGCTCGGTGCCTTGTTCTTCCAGCTCTTCCTGGTCGGCACGGTCTTCGTCGCCGCGCGCGAGAACGGCATTGCCATGGCGGTGACCGGCCTGGCCATGATTGCACTGGCCGCGCTGCTGTACTGGCGCGGCGGCGGCATTGCCGCGGGGCAATTCGCGCTGGCCGTGAGCCTGAGCGGGCAGGGCATGGCCGTGTTCGGGCTGGTCGAGGCCCTGGGCTTCACGCGCGTCACCGAGAGCGCAGGCTTCTGGGCCGGACTGGCGCTGTTCGAGGCCGCGCTCGCCTTGCTGATCCCGAACCGGCTGCACCGGCTGCTGTGCGCGGTGGGCGCATGGATCGGGCTGGCAGGCGCCGTGCATCTCGTCCTGGCCGGCAGCGAGCCGAAGGACTGGCTGTTGCTGACGTGGTCCCTCGGCTGGCTGGTGCCGCTCGGCTGCGCACTGGTGACGGGTTTCACGCTGGCCGAAGCACGGCTGTGCGCGGCCGGCCGCCACACGCTGCTGGAACCGCTGGCTGACGCGACGCTGCTGTTCACGCTGGCCGTCGCACTGGTCGTCACCGGCATGAGCCATCCGCTGGCCTGGTTGGGCGGCCCGGAAGCCGGACGCATCCCGCTCGCGCACTGGGTCGCGGGCGGGCTGGCCACGCTGGTGCTGGCCGGCTTCGCGCTCGCCGAATGCCGCCGGCTGGCGCTCAGCCCCGCCCTGCAGGGCGCCGTCCTTGCCGGCGTGGCGGCCTTCGGTGCGCTGATGGCGGCCGCGCCCGCGGTCGTGGCAGGAGTTCTCGCGCTCGGCCTGGCGTTGCGCCGCGCGTCGATGCCGTGGCTGGGCCTGGGCATCGCCAGCATCGCTGTCGGCTTTATCTGGTATTACAGCGCGCTGCACTGGACCCTGCTGGCCAAGTCCGCCACGCTTGCCGCGGCCGGCGTACTGCTGCTGGCAGGCCGTTACTGGCTGCTGGGCCGCACCAAGATGGAGGCCGCATGAAACGCTGGATCCTGATTGCCTGGGCCCTGACGCTGGCACTCGCCGCCGCCGGCATCGCCGGCAAGGAGCGCCTGCTGGCGCGCGGCGATACCGTCTACCTCAAGCTCGCCCCGGTCGACCCGCGCTCGCTGATGCAGGGCGACTACATGGCGCTGAACTTTGACATCGGCAACCAGATCCGCACCGCTCAGACGCAGGACGACCGGCCACCCCGCGACGGCGTGGCCGTGATCCGCCGCGATGAACAGGGCGTGGCCGGCTTTGTGCGCGTACACGGCGGCGAGCCGCTGGCGGCAGGGGAGCAGTTGCTGCGCTACCAGGTCGCCCGCTCGCGCTGGGGCGGCACGCAGGTGCAGGTGTCGACCGATGCGTATTTCTTCCAGGAAGGGCAGGGCGAGCGGTTTGCGCAGGCGCAGTATGGGGAATTCCGCGTGGGGGCGGACGGGCAGGCGC